>CAMDRY010000353.1 GCA_945906975.1 Bordetella parapertussis
CGGATCACCCAGGCGCAAGCGGCCTTGGAGTTGCTGGACCAAAATCCGGTTCTCGGCTGAGAGGTATTCACAGCGCAGCAGCAACTCTTCATCCACGGCGCCAGTGATGTTGGCCACGGCTTTTCGCCAGTCCGTGGGTGCCCCACTGCTGAAAGATTACTTTGGGATTTTATGGGTAGCCTGATTGGGCATTGAGGCCTTGGCTACAAGGCTTTTGGGTAGCAAAGCACCGGCGTTTCGGGGGATTGGTATTTTTTGACTATTCGGGCGCGGGACTGGGCCGGCAGGTGTTTGGGATTTTTTGACCATACGACATGCGGTCGCTGTGGCTGTAGATATCCGTCACCCGCAGAGCACAGGCATCCGATACACGAAGACCAGCCGCATACATGGTCTGCAGCACCATGCGATGAACAGGGTGGGAGCAGGCGGCAAATCGGCGGGCGATTTCTTCGCGCGCCAACACCTCCGGCTGCTTTTGCGCCACCTTGGCCATGGCTATGGGAAAGAGTTCGCGCTCACGACGATCACCATCGTCTGGTCGACGCAATCCGCAGGCGCCAGAGCGAACGCGCCTGGGCGCTGATGCGCAAGCATATCTACTTCATGAGCGAAGTCATCCGCGACTATTTCAGCGCACACTACCGAGACGATAGCGGTGCTGGCACCGCTCTGCTGATCTAGGGATGGTCTGCTCGACACGCGCCACCACCAATGGAGCGTAGCGTTCGAGCATCACCAGATGAAAGCAGAAAATGGTTGGGCCAGTTTGCGACGCAGGTTTAAACAAGTTGGGCTGGGGGGCACCCTTATGTGTCGCTGGCGATCACGCCCAACTCCTTCAGTTTCTGTAATGCTACCGTGTCAAAGCCGGCTCCGCGCAGCAATGCCTCGGTATGTTCGCCCATTCGCGGTGCCGCGCGCTGTGGCAAGTCGACCCCCTGCACCCGAATCGGGTTTGCGACCATGCGTGCAACGCGGCCGTCCGGATATTCATAACTGAGCACAGCATCGCGTTCGCGCGCAAACGGGTTCTCCAGCGCCTCCGCCACATCAAGCACCGGCGAAACAGGAACCTTCCCGGAAAGGCGCGCCATCCAACTGGCGGTAGTTTGCTGCATCAACGCGGTGTCAAGCAACCGCGTCACACGATCGCGATGCTGCAGTCGCATGGCGAAACTGGAGAGTTCCGGGTCGATGATCCACTCCGGGTGGCCCAACTCGGTCACGAGCAACTTCCAGAACTTTTCCTTGTTGCACATGATGAAGATCCAACCATCTTGCGTTCGATAAAGCTGGCTCGGTACCAGACTCGGATGACCGCTGCGCGCCGTCCGGCCGGTGACGACGCCAGCGTTCAGATACCAGGTTCCGGGATAGTTCAGGTTGTGCAGTGCCACGTCGAAGAGCGAGGTATCAATTTCCATTCCAACTCCTGTGGTACGCGCCTTGATAACGCCCGCGAGCAGGCCAAAGGCTGTGGCAAGTCCGGTCATCAAGTCAACGATCGACAGTCCGTAGCGCGTAGGAGGCCCGTCGGGTTCACCGGTTAACGAGAGGTGACCAGCCTCGGCCTGCATCAGGTAATCGTAGCCGGGCCACGCGGCACGCGTACCTTGGCGTCCGTAAGCGGACAAATGGGCGCAGACGACTCTGGGGTTCGTTTCCTTCAAGACCTGGAAAGTTGTGCCGAGCTTGTCGGGCAAGTCACCACGGAGATTGTCAAGCACCGCATCGGCTGTTGCCACCAATTGACGGAACACCATCTGCCCCTGCGGATGTTTCAGGTCCAGCGTCATGCTCTTCTTGTTTCGGTTAAACGTCTGATAGAAATGGCTGTCTGTTTCGCTGAAAAAATATGGACCAATGCGCCGGCCGATGTCGCCACCGTCATTGTGGTTCTCGATCTTGATTACTTCGGCCCCTAAGTCCGCCAGGTAAGAGGTGCCAAATGGGCCAGCGCCATATTGCTCTACAGCCAGCACCCGTAGTCCGTAAAGCGGTAATTTTGTCGTGTCGTTTTCTGTCATGGCGTGGAACTCGAATGGCCGCTGGGAATGACGGACTGCGGGGACCGCGCAAGAAACTCCTCCAGAGTCTGGACCGATATCAGTCGCTCCATCGCCAACACCTGCTCGCAAATCGACTGTGCGTGATCATGCGGAAAGTGAATCACGGCGTTTTCGAAGAACTTCTCGCGCACTTGCGCGTTACTCAGCGGCAACTCGGCATGACCTCTATTGACGGCTTCGCGATGCGTGAGCAATGTGCCATCATCCATTGTGAGGCGCAATTCGCCACTGTAGTGCAGCGGGAAGGTTGACTTGTCATCGACCACATGGACCACACGGTCCATCAGTGCAAGCGCAGCCGGATCGGAATACCCCCCGTGCCCAAGATCTTCCAAGCAGAGCCGGCCGCGCAACAGGCCACAGGCGATCGCGTAAGGCAGACTGAATTTGGCGTCGTAGTCACTCTGCGGGCGGCGCTTCGCGCCAACGGGCTCGCAGACCGCCTGCACGACGCCCGCCGGTACGAGCGCCTCAACGCGGCTAATCCGGGCCACATCGACTCCGGCGCGGTGTAAGGCAATGGCCGCGTCCGCGCAGGCATGCGAAAAATGGCACACGGGAAAAGGCTTGACTGCGACATTGTCAAGTTCCCAGATCGAGCAGCTGCCGTCCGTGCCGAGACCGGCGGTCGCGAGGGCAAGATCGGCACCTGCTAGGCCCGCCGCGCTCAGGTGCAGGCGGAACAGCCCGTAACGCCCCTCATATGCCAGAGTGGGTCCCGGCACGCCGTGGGCTGCAAACGTCGTCGCGGTGATTGCAGCCTGAGCAGCCCACCCGGGATGCAGCCGCTTCGTCCACGCGCCATCCTCGATGAACTGCAAGCTGCCGCTGGCCATGGACAGCGCCAGACCCTGCGCCTGGGCGAGTGCGCTCGGCGAAAGTCCCATCACGCGTCCGGCCGCCAAGGTACTGGCAAACACGCCCACCAGGCCAGTTGGGTGAAAGCCCTGCGCGTGGAACCCCCCTTTCGCAACGCTGGCGATTCGCGAACCGGCCTCAAGCCCGGCGATGTAGGCCGCCAGCATCGTCGCACCATCGGCACGACGCTGGCCACACAAGCCAAGTAGCGTGGGAAAAACGCTGACAGTCAAATGCACGATACCAGCAACGTGGGTGTCGTCGAAGTCCAACCCGTGGGCGAGCATCGCGTTCAGCAGGCAGGCATCGCGAAGGGGCAGGCGCTGGTCGAAGCCCATGACACCGCTACCCGGGCTTTCCGTCGAGGGCGTCGAGAGGGACCGGGTCGCCTCGGCGAACGTCATGGCAAACGCTTCGCCACGGGCCGCAAGCGCGCATCCTATTGCGTCAAGAATCAGATGTTTGGCGCGCTCGCGCACGTCATAAGGCACTTGCTCAAGGCGAAGTTTGTGCGCGAAGACCGCCAGGGTCTCTGAGATGGGGGGCACGTGCGTAGTCTGCTAATCTTTAATTGTGCGGACAATATAGGATTTTACGGCCAATATGTCAATATAAAAGATTCTAGGACGACCCTGCGACTGCGGGAGAGCATCACAAGAAATGACGCGCTACTTACCCAGCTGCATATGGTAGATGAATCTATCCCCCGGATGCATGTTTTCTGCGACCTCCACCAGCCGTCCGCGATCATCAAAGTACCGGCGCACGATCAGCAGCGCCGGGGACCCAGCGGCGCATCCAAGATTTGCCGCATCTTCCGCGTCCAGGGCCACACTCTGCAGGTATTGCTCTACCCGCTGGATAACCACGCCGTACTCTCGCTCGATCATGGCGTAGACAGCGGTCTTGCGATCGCGCAAGCGCGCCTCAATGCCTCCGAGTTCCGGGCTTAGGTAAAGCCTGGTGATACAAATTGGCCGGCCGGCCTTCTCCTGTCCCTCGGCACTTTTCAGCACGCTCTCCTGGCGCATACCCATCGCATACACCCACTCCTCGCCAACAGCTGCACCGAACTGCATGGCCTTGTCTTTGGCAAGCGGAACCCTACCAATGAACATCAATTTCAGTTCCGTGTCCTGGGCGTACTGAAGAAGGTCACCGACCGAGGCCGCGGCATG
>CAMDRY010000354.1 GCA_945906975.1 Bordetella parapertussis
TCCTTGGCCGGCAGGTTGTTGGTCGCCGTCATGATCAGCGGCGCGATGCCCACCAGCGACACCGGCGCGAAACTTTTCACCACGTCGTAGGGTAGCTTGCCGGCGTATAGCGTCGCATTGGCCGCATGCGCGCCTATCACCGTCAAAAAAGTGTAGCCATCGGGTGCGGCCTTGGCGGCAAGATCGGCGCCCAGTATGGAATTGGCGCCCGGTTTGTTCTCGATGACGATGGTCCAGCCGGTCTGCTCTTGCACCTTTTGCACCACCATGCGCGTCGCGCTGTCGGTGATGCCGCCCGGCGGGTAGGGAATGATCCACTTGATCGGCTTGGCCGGCCAGGCTGCCTGGGCCTGGGCCATTGCGGGCGTAAGCAGCGTCGATATTGCGAACAACGCGGCGACTGCGCGCCGGCGAAGCGACTTGGGGGAAGTGGACAAATGCATGGTGAGGCCTCCTTGGTTTGTTTCAGACTGTCGCGGTACCGGGTCTGGCGCCCGTCTCCCGCATGGCAGAACAAGATCAAACTCCGACGATACGCCCGCTTGGCTTGGGATGGTGTGCGTGCATTGCAGTCGGACTCACCGGCGAAGCGCTTCCGCCCCGCCCAGAGGGCATAGCGCGCAAAGCCGAGCAGGCATTCTGCACGAAGCACGGCCGGTACGCACGCGCCCGGTTACAGCGACAGCGACCATTCCGATAGAACGCCGTATGAAGAGCGCGCGTATGCCCTTAAAATGCACGCATGAACATGATATTGTCATTTTACGACTCCGGAAAGATCCGGGCCTTTTTCATCCACCTTGGCCTGAGCGCCTCGGTCGTCGGCTTGCTGGCGCTGCTGATGCTCACAATGTGGTACCCGCAACCCTGGTTCGAGCATGATGGCGGCTGGCATGTGTTCCGGCTGATCCTGCTGGTGGACGTGGTGCTGGGGCCGACGCTGACCCTGGTGGTGTTCCGTCGCGGCAAACCCGAGTTGCGGCGCGACCTTAGCATCATCGTCTCGTTGCAGGTGGCGGCGCTCGCCTACGGTGCGGTGCTGATGTTCCTGTACCGGCCGGCATTCATCGTCTACGCAGAAAACAATTTTTTCAGTGTGCCCTGGACCGAAATCAGGCGCGGTACGCGCGACATTGCGCGGATCGAGCCTATGGCAGCCGCGCGCGGCCCGGGCATCGTGATGCTGCGCCTGCCTGCGGATCCGGCCGAGCACGCGCGCGTCATTGCCCAGACGCGCAAGCCGGACGGCCCCATGCTCACCACGCTGGGCGACTACTTCGAAACAATGACTCCGCAAAACTGGGAGATGATACTCAAGCAGAGCACCGACATCGAACGCCAGGCCGCAGACAACCCTGATATCAGGCTAGAACTCGAGCGCTTTCGCGTCGGCAACAGCCAGCCGCTTGCGACACTCGCATTCGTACCGGCGATGTGCCGCTACGGCGTTATCATGCTTGTGTTCGACCGCAAAACGCAGGCGCTAGTTGGCTGGCTGAATTAGCCACCCGGCACATTGCCTGCAAATGCCCGTCCGTAGCGGGTTTCCAGAGGCATACGATTTCTTATGAGCACAGCGACACGCCTGCCCGCGATATTTTTCGGTCATGGCAGCCCCATGATCACGCTCGATGACAACCGTTTCAACGAGGCCTGGACCGCCTGGGGTGACGCCTTGCGCAAACGCGCGGTGCCGCCGCGCGCCATCGTCTGCGTCTCGGCCCACTGGTATATCCCCTGCACCGCCGTAACGGCAATGGCCAGACCAAAGACCATCCACGACTTCGGCGGTTTCCCGCAGGCGCTGTTCGACATCCGCTATCCGGCACCGGGCGACCCCGTCCTCGCCGCGCGGGTGCGCGACTTGCTCGCCCCCGTGCCGGTCTTTTCCGACGACGCCGAGTGGGGCCTGGATCACGGCACCTGGTCGGTGCTGCGCCATGTTTTTCCCGGCGCCGATATCCCGGTGATCCAACTCGCGATAGACAGCACCAAGACGCCGCGCTTTCATTACGAGCTCGCCAAGCGCCTTTCCCCTTTGCGCGACGAGGGCGTACTCATCGCCGGCAGCGGCAACATCGTGCACAACCTGCGCATGATGAAACGAAACGACGAATCGGCATCCTTCGACTGGGCTGTGCGCTTCAACACCGCCATCGCAAACGCCCTCAATGGGCGCGACCACGATGTGCTGATCGACTTCGACCTGCTGGGCGAAGACGCCCGCCTGTCGGTGCCCTCGCCGGAGCACTATCTGCCGCTACTGTATATCGCCGCCTTGCAGCGGGAGGATGAAACAATCACCCTCGCCACCGACGAGATCGTCAACGGGTCTCTCAGCATGCTCAGCGCCATCGTCGACGGCCGCTAGCCTTTTTTACTCCATGCCCAAACCGTCACACCCTCACCGCAGACAATCCCAACCCGCATGCGCCGCCTCGCGCGCTCGTGCAATAAGCTAAGCGGCAAGTTCGATCCGCCTGCCCGTACCGGTCACCGCCGGCGACGAAGCCAATGTGCGCGAACAGTTCGCCGACACCGGCCTCAAACCCTCAGCTAACGCATCCGAAGTATCGGGCGCGTTTCTGCGCCCGGACTTTGGCGCACTATTTGCCGGTATTTTTTAATGCGCCACGATGCTTGGCCATGCCTGGCGATGCTTCGGAAGCTTTCTCGACGTTTCTCAATATTTCTCGACGTTTGGTTTAGACTGGCGCAGGGTGGACGATGACCTCCCTGTCGCACGACAGCACGACAGCACGACACGAACATCACACGACATGATCCAGACTAAAACATGAACACTCCGGACATAGACAGCATCAACCACGTCGGCATGGCGGTGCGCGACCTCGCCGCCACCAGCGCACGCTATGAGGCCATGGGCTTCATGTTGACACCCTACTCGCCGCATTCGGGCGCCCTCAAACCGGGCGAGCCGGTGCGCCCGCTCAACTCGGGCAACCGCTGCGTCATGTTCGCGCACAATTACCTTGAAATCCTCGCCAGCGCGGATCCGGCGCAACCGGCGGCGAAAATAAGCGCCTTTCTGGTGCGACACCAGGGGGCGCACATCATCTGCTTTGGTTCAGAGCAGCTTGAGTCGGTGGACGCACACCTCAAGGCGCAGGGCATCACGACCTCTGATGTCATTCCGCTGCAACGCGAGATCGACACCCCCGAGGGCCTGCGTACGGCGAAATTCCAGCGTGTGCAATTTGCCCCGGACGACTCACCCGAGGGCTACATCCAGGCGGCGCGTCACCTGACCCCGCAATACATCTACCAGCCGCGTTACATCGCGCATCCGAACGGCTGCACGGAGCTCTCCGACGTGTTGCTGGTGGCCCACGACATCGAACATTTATCCGACAAATACCAGCGCTATACCGGGATGGCTCCTGCGGCCGAGGACGATGCCGTGGTATTCCGGTTTACGCTGGCATCCAAGTTGACACTGGTACACCCGCGTCACGCCGCCGCGCTGATCCCGGGCAGCCTGCTGCCGCCGATCCCGGGCATTGCCGGAATCGTTTTTCGTTGCCCTGACCTCGCGGCACAGCGCCGGCGCCTGGAGCGCGGCGGCTTTACCATCGCCACCGCCGCGGGCCGCCTGGTCGTGCCCGCCGAAGAAGCGAGCGGCGTTGCGGTGCTGTTTGAGCAGGCACTTTGAACAAACCAAATGAGCGCAAATAACCGCCGCTGCGCGCATGCAGGTCGCGACCCGTTCCCAATCCTGATCAAACCAAAATGAAAGTGCCGCAATGAAGTTCACAAGACTCGTTCTTATCGCCTTCGCCACAGTCCTGTGTACGGCAGTCCACGCCCAGGAATTTCCGGGTAAGCCGGTACGCATCGTGGTGCCCTATCCGCCGGGCGGTGGCGTTGACGGCATGGCCCGTCCCATCGCCGACCGGCTGTCGCGACTGTGGAACCAGCCCGTGGTGGTGGAAAATAAACCGGGCGCCAGCACCATCATCGGCTCGGACTTTGTCGCCAAAGCGGCGCCAGACGGGCTCACGCTGCTGTTCACCTCCGATTCGAGCATAACCAGCAATCCGCACCTGTACCCGAAAATGCCCTTTGATCCGGTCAAGGAC
>CAMDRY010000355.1 GCA_945906975.1 Bordetella parapertussis
TGCACCGGCTTCGAACGGTACGACGATGCGCACCGGCCGGTTGGGAAAATCCTGTGCGCCGGCGCCAGCGCACAGGCCGGAGACCAGGAACGCAAGGGCGAAATGCAGGTACTTTTTCAGCATGGAAAATTCCTCTTTTGGTTGCGGGCCGACGGCGCCTGTGCGCCATGCCGGCGGTGGTATTTTCGGCCTAGGGTTTGCTGCCTGAGGCGGGCAAATCCTTGCACGCACCGACCCAGCCATCCTCGGTGATGTCCACCACCATGCCGTTCGGATCGTGGTACTTCACCTCATAAAAACCGCCGGTTTTGGAAACCTCGCCCATCCAGTAGGAACCGCCGGCTTCTTCGATGGCCTTTTTCGTTTCAGGGACATCATCGACCCAGAAGCCCAAGTGGTGCAGCCCGATAAAATCGGTGCCGCGTTCGCCCGCCGCCTCCTCGGTCTTGTATTTGAGCAGCGCGAGATTCATCACCCCATCGCTCAGATAGACACCCTTGGCATTGATCCAGTCGGTGCCTCCCACGCGGGTGAGGCCGAACGCTTTGATATAAAACTCGGCGGCCTTTTCGGGGTCGTCAACAGCAAGGGCGATGTGGCGCAGTTTGGCCATGATGGTTTCCCGGGGTGCGTGTTTTTGTGCGGGTGATGGATGGTGCGTGTTCGGTATGGCGCCGGCGCTATTTCTGTTCTTTTGGCACGGCGATGCACATGGCGCGGATGAATTTTTCAATCCCCTGGGGCGTGATCATCGAGCGCCGCGCCGCATCGCACTGTTCGAGCTTTTCGTATGGAATGCGTACGCTCAGGTTTTGTGCGGCGCAGCCCTGGCCGCTGACCATGGGGCCGGCGCAGCCGTCGATAATGATGAGCAGCAGAAAGGTGAAATTTGGCAGGAGCATGATTCAATTGCTTCCGAGTGGGTGAAAACGATAAGCTTGCGCCCTCAAGCTGCAAGCCTTAATCCTCTAACCTCTAACCTCTAACCTCTAACCTCAAGGTGGCCGGGATGTTTGCAATCCCCGCGCATCGCCCAGTGTAGCCATTGCAAACGAATATTCGGCCGTCATAATCCTACCCATAACCGTAGCCTTACCTTTACCGAAGGGATCGCAGCATGCACAACAAAGCTTTGGCATTGGGATGGATCGCGGTTTCCGTGCTCTGGGTTCTTTACTGGATAGCCATGACGGCATCGCTGGGGGTCGAGGCCATAGGTGAACTGGTTGCCTCGGCCGGCCATCCGCTGCTGGTTGGGGCTTTGTGCGTGTCCCTGCCGGTCGGGTTATTCTTCATCGGCATGACTGCGGCCTGGCTCAGGCGAATTTTCTCCAGTGGAAAAGCCTAAGCGCAGCCGTTCCGGTTGTTCCCATTCAATCCGGTGCGTGATTCGCGCCCTTAGTTTTCAGGAGATGCAAGGTGTCCGACGTCATTGTGTTTGCCCCCGGTGGTTATCGCTATATCAGCGCGGTATTCCAGTATTCGAGTGGTGTCGCCGCCGAGGCGGGGTTTGAGCTGGTACGGGCGCGCTTGGTCAAGCCGCTGCCGATTGCCGACGGTTTTGCCGCGGTCGAGGCGCATCTCAAGGCCATAGGCAGACCGACTACGGCGTTCGCCGCCTGTGAACTGCGCTCGCCGGCACCCTTCAGTGAGCAGGGTTTCACCGATTTCAACCGTCACTACGTGCAGACGCTGGAGCGATGGGGTATCTACAAGAACGAAATCAATCCGGTGGCGCGCACCAATGTTTGCCCGGAATTCGACAAGCCGGATGGCGCTTCGCTCTACGCGTTTTCCTACACCGTTCCCTCTTCGTCAAAGCGCGGCAGCTTCATTCTCGCAGGTGGCGGTGAGGCGCGCGGCGGCCCGGGTACCTACCCCGAACGCATCACGCGCTACGGCGAACATTCCACCGATGCTATGCGCGAAAAGGTGCGTTTTGTTGTCGCCGAAATGCACGGGCGCCTGAGGGCGCTGGGCTTTGACTGGAAGGATGCCATCACCACACAAGCCTATACCGTGTACGACATCGGCCCGCTGATGGCCGACGAGTTTGTCAGGCGCGGGATTGCGCCTGGCGGGGTGTCGTGGCATTTTTGCCGCCCGCCGGTCGAGGGCCTTGACTACGAAATGGACGTGCGTGGCGCGGCGCAGGAAATTGTTATTTGACGGCTTGAAAAGCCGTCATTGCGAACGCAGTGGCGCAATTTCGTTGCTCTTGTGACGTACCGCGGTGACGTACAACGGTGACGTACAACGGTGACGTACAACGGTGACGTACCCCGGTGACGTACACCGCAACACCGCAAGATTGCCGCGTCGGCTTCGCCTCCTCGCAATGACGACGAATACCTAAAATAAAAAAGGCGGCCTAGGCCGCCTTTTTTATTGCTGCTGGTTACTGCGATCAAGCCGTCTTGCGCGGTCCGAAAAGAGCCGGATTTTGCTTGTTGGCGGTGCGCTGGGCGTAACCGGGTTTCGGGCCTTGGCGGGTTTGCGCCGGTCCGGTCGCGCGGTCTTGCAGGCGCGACTCGAAGCTGTCGGGCTGGCGCTCGTCGTAAATCTTCGACGCGTCCTGGGCCGGCGCCGGGGCGCGGTTGCCGATGTTGTCGTCAAAGTCGCGGCGTTGCGTGTTGCGTGCGGGACCGGCGTTGCCGGTATTGCGGTTGGCTGAGTGCTGCGGACGCTGGCCTTGAGCAGGCGCACCGCCGGGACGACGCGGCGCGCCGTTGTCGCGGCGCTGGCCGTCACGTGCCTGGCCGTCGCGTTGCGGCGGACGCGGACGCTGGCCGTCACGCGGAGCCGGGCGTTGGCCATCGCGCTGGCCGCCGCGCGGTTGCTGCTGCGGACGGCGTTGTTGCTCCTGACGTTCCGGACGCGCTTCGGCATCGCGCGGTTCGGCCGGGCGCAGTGACGGGCTGCCGGCTTCAAAGCCCGGCACGATCTTGACCGGCACCTGTTTTTTCATCATGCGCTCGATCGCGGTGAGCAGCGAACGGTCTTCGCGGCAGACCAGCGACACGGCATCGCCGGTGCTGCCGGCACGGCCGGTACGGCCGATGCGGTGCACGTAATCTTCGGGCACGTTAGGCAGGTCGTAGTTCACCACATGGGGCAGGGCGTCGATGTCGATGCCACGCGCCGCGATGTCGGTGGCTACCAGCACTTGCACTTCATTGTCCTTGAAGCGCTTCAAGGCGCGCATGCGCTGCGGCTGGCTCTTGTTGCCGTGGATGGCATCGGATTCGATGCCATCCTTGTTCAGCTGCTCGGCAAGGCGGTTGGCGCCGTGCTTGGTCTTGGTGAACACCAGCACCTGGAACCAGTTATGCGTCTTGACGAGGTGGGCGAGGAGCTCGCGTTTGCGGTCTTTGTCCACCGGGTGCACGACCTGCGTCACCAGTTCGATCGGCGCATTGCGGCGCGCGACTTCAACAGTCGCCGGGTTTTTCATGAAGGTGTTGGACAGCTTGCGGATCTCGTCCGAGAAGGTGGCCGAGAACAGCAGGTTCTGGCGCTGCATCGGCAAGAGCGACATGATGCGGCGGATATCGGGCAGGAAGCCCATGTCCAGCATGCGGTCGGCTTCGTCGAGCACGAGGATTTCGACGCTGCGCAGGTCGACGGTGCGCTGCTGCACGTGATCGAGCAGGCGGCCGGGTGTGGCGACAATGATGTCGACGCCACGGCGCAGTTCAGAGACCTGGGGGTTGAAGCCCACGCCGCCGAAAATCATCGTTGATTTGAGTTTGAGGTGCTTGCCGTAGGCTTTGACCGAATCGCTGACCTGCGCGCACAGTTCGCGCGTCGGCGTGAGAATCAGTACGCGCACCGGTTGTTTCACCGGTTTGCCATGATTGGCGACGTTGGACTCAGTGACGCGGGTGCTCAGCAGTTGCAGAATCGGCAGCGTGAAGCCAGCCGTTTTGCCGGTGCCCGTTTGCGCCGCGCCGAGCAAATCTCGCCCAGCCAGGACAACGGGAATGGCCTGCGCCTGGATGGGCGTGGGTTCGGTATAGCCTTGATCGGCGACAGCACGCAGCAGCTCGGCCGAAAGGCCGAGACTTTGGAATGACGTAGTAATGTGAATCTCC
>CAMDRY010000356.1 GCA_945906975.1 Bordetella parapertussis
TCTCGGCGATCATCGGCCGTATGACATCGAGCAACGCCGCGTTGGCGTTGATTTCATCCATTCGTGCCAGGGTCAGCGCCGCGATGGGGTTGTAGGAAAGGTTGCCCGCCAGCTTGGTCCAAATTTCTTCGCGAATGCGCGGTGTCACCGGCGCATCGAAGCCGGCGGCTCGCATCGCCGCGGCAAGCGCGAGAATACGCGGCGACATGCCGCCATCGGGTTCGCCAACGATGTAGCGGTCGCCGCTGTTGTGACGCACCACCCCGGGCGCAACCACCTCAGCCGAACCGTGCACGACACAACCGATGAGGTGACTCGGGTCGAGCGCGGCAAACATGTCACCGTTGCGATCAAGGCAGGAGATGGTCGATCCGTCGAAACGCCCGCCTTCCTTGTAAAAATACCACCAGGGCAGGCCGTTGATGGCGGGCATCACTATGGTGTCGGGGCCAAGCAGCGGGGCAAGCCGCGGCAGCATTCCAGCGATGGAATAAGCCTTGAGGCCGAGCAGCACCAGGTCGTGCCGGCCCAGATCCGCCGGCTCAGACGCGACACGCACCATAAAGGTTTCGCGCTTGTCGCCGTCCTCGAATTTCAGGCCGTACGCCTGCAGCGCCTCGAGGTGCGCCCCGCGCGCCAGCAGCGACACCTCGTGCCCGGCGCGCGCCATCCACGCGCCAAACCAACAGCCTATCGCGCCGGCGCCAACGACACAGATCTTCATGCTTTATCCCTCATTGGCGCTGACGTGATCTCGAAAGTAATCGTAATCTTGCCCGTACATGCCCGTTCAACGGCGTCGCTGAGAATCATTTTCAATTTCCAGTTCGTGGGCACTGGCGTTCAATCCGCACTGGTTCTTGTGCCCGCAAGCTTACCATCCGGGTCGCAGCGGGGCCATGCTTGGGTGACGGCTGAACACGCGCTAAACTCTCCAAGCTAAAATCCGCATCCCATCCATCCCCTGTTTTTTCCCACTTGTCTTTCCGTTTCTCTACTTCTTGTATTCTCTTATTGCCAGACCCACATGAAAATCAGCCAGATCAGCTGTTCCCTCCTGCGCTTCAAACTCGATCGCCCCGTCGGCGGCACGGGCGTTGCCAGCGTCGATGTCATTGTTGCGCGCGCGCAACTTGAGGGCGGCGCCGAAGGGCTTGGCTTCAGCTATGTTGTCGCCGGCTCCAGCGCCGCCCCCTTTGCCGCCGCCCAGGCGCTGGCCGGCCTCGCGCAAGGTCGCGCCTTTCATCACCCCGAGGCTAGCTGGCGGCAACTGGCCGCCACCTTTAACCGCACGCGCCGCGGCCCTAATTACGTCGGGCTGGCCGCGATCGACGTCGCCTTATGGGATGCCTACGCCAAGACCTTGGGCGTGCCCCTAGGCGTGGCGATGGGCGGATCCGGCGGAAAAGGGGCGCGCGAAGTGCCGGTTTATGCCAGCGGCGGCTTCAACACGCAGCAGTCGCCGCAAGAGGCGGCCGAGTCGGCGGCGCGCCAGTGTGCGCTGGGCTATCGCGGTGTCAAACCGCGCGTGTCGGGGCGCCGGTCTGACACCGCCATCCTGGAGGCGGTGCGCAAGGCCATCCCCGACAGCGTGGAAATGATGGCCGATGCAAACGAGAAATGCACAGCCCTCGAGGCGCGGCGCCTGCTCGCCTGCGCGGCCGACTGCGGCGCCTTGTTCGTGGAGGAGCCCCTTCCCGCAGACGACCTTGCGGGCTTTCGCCAACTCGCGGCGGCCTACCCGCGCATGATCGCCACCGGCGAACACCTGCAGGGCATGGCCGAAGTGCTGCCCTTTATCGAGGAGGGCCTGCTTGGCATGGTGCAACCGGATCTTGCCGCCATGGGCGGCCTCACCGAATGCCTGCGCGTCATGCGTGTAGCTGAAGCATTTGGCATGGAAGCCTCGGCGCACTTCCTGCCCGGCTTGTTCATCCACATCGCGGCGGCCGCGCCCAACCTCACCTGGCTGGAAGAATTCCCCATGCTGGAGCCGCTTTTCACCGGCTGGCCACAACTGAGCAAGCAGGGCACCCTCGGCCTTCCCAGCACGCCCGGACACGGCCTGGCGCTGGCCGAAGACGCGCTCACCCGTTACGCCATATAGCGCTCCCCCTTTTTGATAGTGCCTCGTTCATGCCAGCGCAAAAACAACTAATGCGTAACAATTTGTCCCGACAACACTGGCAACCGCCTTGCACCGTACACACCCGGCGCCGCGGGTCAGCGCACGGTCGCCCTCGTCGGGGAAGGACTCAAACCACATGAACAAGCGCGCTTACTCGGGCATGGCCATCTTCCTTCACTGGCTGACCGCGCTATTGCTGGTCGGCAGTTTTTCACTGGGTTTGTACATGGTGGGCCTCAAATTCAGCCCGCAAAAACTCACGCTCTACTCGTATCACAAGTGGATTGGCGTGAGCGTTTTTTGCCTGGCCTTGGTGCGGCTACTGTGGCGCCTTGGTCATAGACCACCGCCCTTGCCCTCATGGATGCCGGCCTGGCAGGCTGCCGCCTCGGGCGCCAGCCATACGCTGCTTTACCTGCTCTTGCTCGCCACCCCCATCTCCGGCTGGTTATTTTCATCAGCGGCGGGCGTACCGACGGTACCCTTTGGCGTGGCGATGCTGCAACTGCCCGATATGGTGGACAAAAATGGCGATCTTGCCGTCACACTCAAATTTGTCCACATGGCCATCAATTACGCGCTCGGTGCGCTGATCTGCCTGCATATAGCCGCCGCATTGAAACACCTTTTAATCAACCAAGATGGCATCATGTCGCGCATGCTCCCCGGGCACAAAAAATGAGACCACTGCTGTTGCGCCTGCCGCTGATCCTCGCGCTGCCGTTTGCATTGTCATTCGCAACGCCCGTCAGGGCGCAAACCGTCGACCTGTCGCGCAGCGAAATCACCTTCGGGTTCAAGCAGGAGAATGTGCCCGGCAGCGGCAAGTTCCGCAAATTTACCGGGCAGGTTAATTTCGATCCAATCCGGCCCGAGGCAACCAGGGCGCGCATCGAAGTGGACGCCACCAGCGTCGATCTCGGCGACGCCGGCTGGAACAACGAAATACAGGGTGAGTCGTGGTTCAATACCAAACAATTTCCAAAATCCGTATTCGTGGTGGCGGGCGCCAGGGCGCTAGGCGGTGACCGCTTTGAGTCGCCGGCCAGGTTCACGCTCAAAGGGCTGACACGCGATGTCACCGTCAGCTTTACAGCAAAACCGGCGAGCGGCGGCACCCTGCTCGAGGGTAGTGTTCCGCTCAAACGCAATGAATTCAAAATCGGCGACGGCCCATGGGCCGATACCAGTGTCGTCGCCAATGAAGTGACAATCCGGTTCAGGCTATTTTTGACAAAATAATGCTAATCAATTTCAGTCAACAGGAGGCTACATGAAACAGGTTCTTGGCTTAGCTGCGCTTGCGGGACTCGCTGCATCTCTGGCCACCGCCGTACAGGCCGCGCCGGTGTCCTACACCCTTGACCCGGATCACACACTGCCCCGCCTTGAGGTTAATCACAACGGTTTTTCCAATCACATAGCGGTGTTCACAAAATCGGCCGGAAAGGCGGTGCTCGATACCGCAGCGCGTAGCGGCAGCGTGGAAGTGAGCATCCAGACAGCGTCATTTCTCACCGGCCACACCTTCATGGAAAGCGTCATGAAGGGCAAGGACTTCTTCAACGCCGAGCAGTTCCCGACGATGGTCTACAAGAGCACACGCTTCATCTATCAGGGTGAGGCGCCGTCCGTTGTCGAGGGCGAATTGACCCTGCTCGGCATCACCAAACCGGTCACGCTCACTTTTACCAACTTCGCCTGCGGGCAGCATCCGCGCTCCAAAAAAGATCAGTGCGGCGGCAATCTCACCGGCCAACTCAAGCGATCGGACTTCGGCATGAAGGCCTACCTGCCGGTGGTCGGCGACGAGGTCAAGCTGTTGATACAGGTCGAGGCATTCAAGGACTGAATAAGGCCGGGGCGCTTTACTGCGGGCGGTGCTCGCTGTCGCGTCCTTCTTCGAACTGTTTGCGCAGGTGTAGTGGCGCCGAGCGGCGCGCGCGCATGCGGATGTTGAGCATT
>CAMDRY010000357.1 GCA_945906975.1 Bordetella parapertussis
TGCAATCTGCATCTTGCCGCACGCTCGGGCGACGCCCTCGTGGCGGCCCGCGATGAGATCAGCAAACAACATGGCGTGACTGTGGACATCTACGTCATGGATCTGGGCAAGTCGGAGAGCCTCGCCGAGCTGGGCGAGCGCTGTGCCAACGTCGACATCCTCGTCAACAACGCCGGCGAGATTCCATCCGGCCCGATTGAGTCGCTGGCCGAGGAAGACTGGCGCCGCGGTTACGACCTCAAGCTGTTTGGCTACATCCTGCTGACCAAGGCGTTGTACAAGTCGATGAAGGCGCGCCGCTCTGGCGTGATCATCAATGACATCGGCAACTCGGGCGAGAACTGGGACGCCAACTACATCGCCGGCAGCACCGCCAACGCGGCGCTGATGGCCTTCACCAAGGCCCTTGGCGGGCAAAGCCTGGACTTCGGCGTGCGCGTGGTCGGCGTCAACCCCGGGCCGGTCGAGACCGACCGCATGGTCAAGATCAACAAGCGCCGCGCCATCGACTGGTATGGCGATGAGAGCCGCTGGACCGAATTGCGCGACATGTATCCGGGCGGCCGGCCGGCGAGCGCCGAAGAGGTCGCCGATTTGATGGTCTATCTGGCCTCGCCGCGCGCCGGATATATCACCGGCACCATCGTGACCATAGACGGCGGCATTGCCGCGCGCGGTTCGGTGATCAAGGAACGGAGCGAGCAGAAATGAAAAACTTCGAGGTCCGCAACCAGCATTTCGACCGCCTGTTCAACACGCCGGGCCTGAAGTGGTTCGGGCAGAATACCAACCATTTCAAGATGCATCCGGCGGTGCGCCAGGCGATGATCGATTCCATCGACGCCGAGGAATTTCATGCGTATGCGCCGCCCATCGGCATCGAGGAGTTGCGCACGCTGATCCTTGAGGATCTTGGTTTGCCGGCTGCTGACGCGGCGGTGCTGGTCACCGACGGCGCTGTCGAGGCGCTCTACAACGTCTGCCGCACACTGTGCGAGCCGGGCTCGGAGTTTGTCACCACCGACCCGGGCTGGAAATGGCCGATGCTGTACGCCAAGGCCTCCGGCGCGAAAGTCATCGAGATCCCGATCTATGGTCCGGAAAACAACTACCGCCTCTCGGTGGCGCAGCTGAAGGCGGCGGTGACCGAGAAGACGCGCATCATCTATCTGGTCGACCCGAACAACCCGTTGGGCGTCTGCTACACCGCCGAAGAGATCAAGGCCTTCACCGATATCGCGCGCAGTGTTGGTGCGTATTTTCTGCATGATGCCACTTACAAGCACTTTGCCGACGAGCACACGCTGGCCGCCCGTTACTATCCGGAACGCACCGTTACTATTTACAGCTTTTCCAAGTGGCTCGGTCTTGCCGGTCTGCGTGTCGGCGCGCTGATAGCGCACCCCGAGCTGGTCGAGCGCCTCGCCGCCTCGCCGCCGAATAATCTTGGCTCAAATGTCATTTCGCAGCGCGCCGCCATCGCCGGCCTCAAGGTCAAGGGTGAGTGGATGCCCGACATCAACCGCCGCCAGCGCCGGAATCAGGCGCAGATATACGAGGCGGTCAAGCGCATCCCCGGCATGAAGGTGGCGGTCTATCCATCGCAGGCGAATTTCCTTGTGGTCGAGTGTATTGACGCGGGCATCACGCCCGAGGCTTTGTGCGAGGCCTTCCGCCCCGAGGGGATCATGATCCGGCAAGGCGCTTATCACACGCCCAAGTTCGGCCACCGCTTTGTCAAAATAGCCACGACCGTGCCCGAGGACTGGAACGACGCGCTGTGTTCGCTGTTGCCGGCCATGGTGGAGCGCGCGCGCGGCATTAAAAATCCGGGGCCGTTGTTTTAGGATTCCAGGGTTTTGGCTTCCAAGCCTTTTACGATGGCGCAATCGTGCAACGGCGTTGCCGCCTGCGGTTTGCTTCGTCTTCGTGACGGGTGCAACGCAAACGCCCTGATGCCGAGACGGCGCCATCCTGAAAACAGATTTATTCACGGATTCCAAAATGGCATACGCAAAGACCGATGACGGTGTGAAGCTGTACTACGAAGAGGCTGGCAGTGGCACGCCGATCGTGTTCGTGCACGAGTTCGGTGGTGATCACCGCAGCTGGGAGTTGCAGATACGCTATTTCTCGCGCCGCCATCGTTGCATCACCTTTGCCGCGCGTGGCTATCCGCCATCGGAGGTGCCGGCTTCGGACCAGGCTTATTCACAACTGCGCGCGGTCGAGGACATCGCTGCGGTGATGGACGCCGCCGGCATCGCCAAGGCGCATGTGGTGGGGCTGTCGATGGGCGGCTTTGCCGTACTGCATTTTGGCCTTGAACATCCGGGGCGCGCGTTGTCGCTTGTTGTTGCGGGCGCCGGCTATGGCGCGGAAAAGCAGCTTGAGGCGTATTTTCGCGAAGTCTCGCTCGATGTCGCGCGGCAGTTCGAGATGCAGGGCAGCGAGACCTTCGCCAAGACCTATTCGCTCGGCGCCTCGCGTGTACAGGTCCAGAACAAGGATCCGCGTGGCTGGCAGGAGTTTGCCACGCAGCTTGGCGAGCATTCTTCGCTGGGCGCGGCCAATACCATGCGTGGCGTGCAGGCGCGCCGACCCTCCATTTACGACCTCGAAGACCGGCTGAAGAAAATGATGGTGCCGACGCTGGTGGTGGTGGGGGACGAGGACGACCATTGCCTGCAGCCTGGCCTGTTCATGAAAAAGACTATTCCCGCCTGCGGCCTGTTGGTGCTGCCCAAAACCGGGCACACGCTCAATCTCGAAGAACCGGCGTACTTCAACGGCTTTGTCGCCGATTTTATCGCGCAGGCCGAGGCCGGGCGCTGGGCGCCGCGCGACCCGCGCGCCTTGCCGCAGCAGATCATGAAAACCGCGTGAGCAAATCCGTCGCCGACCATGTTGTCCGCGACCGGCTCTGGGAACGGCACATGCTCCTGGCGCGGCACGGTGCGACGGCCGCCAATGGCGTCAATCGCCAGGCGCTGTCCGCCGCCGAAATCGCCGCGAGGCGCGAACTCATCGGCTGGGGGGCGGACCTGGGCCTCAAGCCCTACAGCGACGCCGCCGGCAATTTCTTTTTGCGCCTCGAAGGCCGTGATCCGGCCGCCGCGCCGGTGCTGAGCGGCTCGCATATCGACAGCCAGCCCACCGGAGGCAAGTTCGACGGCGTCTACGGTGTACTTGCGGCGCTGGAGGCGGTGCAGGCGATTTGCGACAGCGGGCAAACGCCGGTGCGGCCGATCGAGATCGTCGCCTGGATGAACGAAGAGGGCTCGCGCTTCGCGCCGGGCATGATGGGCTCGGCCGTCTACGCCGGCGACATGGCGCTTGGCGACATCCTGCCGGTGCGCGATGCTGAAGGGATCACGGTCGCGCAAGGCCTCGCTGACATGGCGCACGCCTTTCCGGAGGTGCCGCAGCGCGCGCTCGGACGGCCTGTGGCCGCCTATGTCGAGGCGCATATCGAGCAGGGGCCGGTGCTGGAGCAAAAAGGTTTCAGCATCGGCGTGGTCACCGGCATACAGGGCAAGCGCACCTTTCGCGTGTCGGTTAGCGGTGAGGACGCCCATGCCGGCACAGCGGCCTTGCGTGAGCGCAAGGACGCGCTGCTCGCGGCCACCGCCATGATCCAGGCGCTGTCCGCTGCCATGCACGATGACGAGGACATTGTGAAGTTCACTGTTGGCCGGTTGGAGATCAAGCCCAACGCACCCTCGGTGGTGGCCGGGCATGCGCTGTTCTCGATTGATTTGCGCCACCCGCTCGAGTCGCGCCTGCGTGAGTTTGGCGACCGCGTGACGGGCATTTGCACCGCCAACGCTGGGCCTTGTGCGGTTGAAGTCGAGGAGCTGGTCACGGCCTGGCCGCTGGAGTTTCCGGCGGCGATGCAAGACGAGGTGCGTGGCGCGGCGCAGCGCCTGGGCTTGCGCAGCATGGACCTGCCTTCTGCGGCCGGCCATGATTCGCGTTACCTGCACGGGGTCTGCCCGGCAGCGATGATTTTCGTTCCTTGCAAGGACGGCATCAGCCACAACGAGGCGGAGTCGGCCACGCCCGAAGACC
>CAMDRY010000358.1 GCA_945906975.1 Bordetella parapertussis
TGGGATCCAAAGACCTCGACGCCACGCGCAAGTTCTATGAAGAATTCCTCGGCCTGAAAGTCATACGCACCAGCACCGTGTCGCTGATGATCCGGCTCGGCGGCAATCATGTTTATGCGGTGGTGCAAACGGGAAAGAAAGAACGCATGCCGCGTATCAATCACAACGGCCTCGACGTGGTCACCGATGCCGATGTGGACGAGGCCTACCGGCTTTGTGTTGAACAGGCCGCGATGTGGGAGCTGCACGACATTTCCAAACCCGCAGAGCGCCACGGCACCTACAGCTTCATGTTCTGGGACCTCGACGACAACGCCTGGGAAATACTATCCAATCCCAAGGGCGGCTACACCTGGATATTCGAACAGGGCGACCTCGAGGGCAAAGGCCATTTCGAAAGCGGCTTTCGCCATAAGCGTCCGGACGTGCAGGACTAAGCTAGGGGACTACGCTACAGGCTAGAAGCGCCCCTTCCACACCAAGAAGGAAGGGGCGCGCGTGCCCCCGCCAACGGAGCGCCCTCACGCGGCACCTCCCGCCCGGTTCCCCCGCCCCCCCTCAATCAGCACCTTCATAGCGTTTTTGAGTCGCGCGCCAACAGGGTGAACCACAGTCGCCTGACCGCCGCCGGTCATCCGGACCGTGACAGGCCCGGCCTGCTTCTTTTTTCATCCTGCCCTCGGTCACCTTGCTCTTGACCGACTGAAACGCTGGCACCGCCTGTACAATCTGCGCCTGATGAAATTTGATGTCATTGTGATTGGCGCCGGTGCTGCCGGCATGATGTGTGCCTCGACAGCCGCAGGACGCGGTCGTCGCGTGCTGCTGATAGATCACGTGGCGAAATTGGGCGAACGCATACGCATATCCGGCGGCGGACGCTGCAACTTCACCAACCTGCAGGTCGGACCGGAAAATTTTCTCTCCCGGAATCCGCATTTCTGCCGCTCGGCATTGTCGCGCTTCTCTTCGCGCGATTTCATTACGATGGTTGAAAAGCGGCGCATTCCCTATCATGAGAAAACCCTGGGGCAATTGTTCTGTGACAACGCCGCACAGGACATCATCAACATGCTCAAGGATGCTTGCGATGCGGCGGGCGTGCGCTGGGCCATGCCCTGCTCGGTGCAAGCCATCAAGCGCGTTGATGGCAGATTCGAGCTGCAGACCGACCAGGGTAGCCGGCAATGCGCCTCGCTGGTGATCGCCTGCGGCGGACTGGCGCTGCCGCAAATTGGAGCGACCCCGTTCGGCTACAAAGTGGCGGAGCAGTTCGGCCTCGCCATCGTGCCACCGCGACCCGCGCTGGTACCGCTCGCGCTTGCACCGGAAACACTGGAAGCGCTCAAAGCGCTTTCAGGACTCGCCATCGATACCGCCACACACTGCGATGGCGCGCATTTTCGGGAGAGCACACTGGTCACGCATCGCGGTCTGTCTGGCCCGGCTATCCTGCAGATTTCCAGCTACTGGCAAATGGCCAACGGCGGCGACAGCAAGGTCAAAAAGCTGCCCATCGAAATCGACTTGCTACCCGATACCGATGCCGCCGCCTGGTTGGCCGAGCAGCGTCACGGCAAGATGCTGTTGAGTACGCTGCTGGCCGAACGCCTGCCCAAGCGCTTTGCGCAGGAGTGGTGTGCTTTACACGCTTGGGACAAGCCGCTGAACGAGTTATCCAAGCGCGACATGGAAGCGATCCCGCGCGCCCTCAAACGCTGGGCACTGATGCCATCGGGCACGCTAGGCTACGCCAAGGCGGAGGTCACGCTGGGCGGCGTCGATACGGATGGGCTGTCCTCCAAGACCATGCAGGCCAAGGCGGTTCCCGGACTGTACTTTGTCGGCGAAGTGGTCGACGTCACAGGCTGGTTGGGCGGCTACAACTTTCAGTGGGCGTGGTCATCAGGCTGGGTGGCCGGACAGTTCGCCTGAGCAACTGATGCCTCTGATGCCCCTGATTCCCCTGGGGCGTAGCTGAGTCGCCCGTAGCGCGTAAAAACAAAAAAGCCACCCGAAGGTGGCTTTTTTGGGCTGGCCTGAACTGCTTAGGCTGCCTGAATTTTGCTCGCTTGCTTGCCCTTCTTGCCATCGACGATATCGAATGACACCTTCTGACCCTCTTTCAGGGTTTTGAAGCCGGCCATGCTGATTTCGGAGAAATGAGCGAAGAGGTCCTCACCGCCGCCGTCCGGGGTGATGAAGCCGAAGCCTTTGGAATCATTGAACCACTTAACGGTACCTGTTGCCATGTTGCGTTCCTTTCACTATCACTTGAGAAATTGCGGAACCATCCCGCGTCATGTTTGAATCTCAAGGCGCTAAAGAACGAACACTTTAACATGCAGGCTTTATAGACTTGAAACTAAACACCTAGGGCGCGTTATACGCGTTTCCCCAACATCCGTCAAATTCCGTATTTTGCACGTGACCGGCGCGGGCTGCCGGCTCCAAGCATCTGTCCTGACACGATTTTTCCGGATTTTCCAGACTTACGCGCAAACCCGCGTACGCCACCACAGGGCAAAAAAGCAAAAAAGCGGCGCCAAAAGGCGCCGCTTTTATGTAAAAACCGCTGTTCCAGACCGGCTGGAACCGGACATCAGCCCTTTACACGGTTGCGATATTCGCCTGTGCGTGTGTCGATTTCAATCTTGTCGCCAGTGGCGCAAAACAGCGGCACCTGAAACTCAAACCCGGTTTTGAGCTTGGCCGGCTTGAGCACCTTGCCCGAAGTATTACCCTGCACCGCCGGTTCGGTGTAAACAATCTCACGCACCACGGTGTTGGGTAGTGCCACAGAAATCGCTTTGCCATCGTAGAACACCACTTCACAAGGCAGCCCCTCCTCGAGGTAGGGCAGCGCATCTTCCATGTTTTCTTTTTCGATTTCGTACTGGTTGTAATCGCCATCCATAAACACATAGAGCGGATCGGCAAAATAGGAGTAGGTCACGTCCTTGCGCTCGAGTTCGACCATGTCAAACTTGTCATCGGCGCGATAAACGCTCTCTGCCGGGGCGCCGGTGAGCAGGTTGCGCATTTTCATCTTCACCACAGATGCGTTGCGCCCGGATTTGCTGAATTCCGCTTTCTGGACGACCATCGGTTCGGTGCCCAGCATGATGACGTTGCCGGCGCGGAGTTCCTGTGCGATTTTCATAAGACTGGCCTGGGGAAAAGTTAAGGTTTAAGAGCCTGAAAAGCCTACTATTTTAACTTGTTTTGGCAAAACAGCGCCAGATTATCAGCCAGCGTCGGAGCGCCGCCCAGGACACCTGCCCAGGCTAGCGCCGAATCGCCCCAAGCCGGGCGAACCGCCAAAACCGATGCCCAGAGTCCCGCCCAGGCAACGCCGCCTGCGGCGGGGCCATTCCATGCCTCCCAAAATCCGCGCACCGATGCGGCCTGCGCGGCGTCCATACCCAGGCAATAGCGGCCGAGAAAGGCCTGCATTTTGACAAAATGGCTGTCCCCTTCCTGCCAATAAGGCTGCCAGACCATAGGGCGGGCGGCGAGTTGCGCGCGCACAAACGAATCTTCACCGCGAACAAAGTTCAGGTCGCTCGCCCAAAGCAGGCGGTCATAGCCGTCCTGGTCGAGAAAAGGCACGGCCTGCAAGCGAAGCCTCCCCCGGCGCCACGCTTCGCCCGGCCGCAGTGCGGCGCCGGTAATCGACCTGATACGCTCCAGCCCCGCCCCATCCGGCACCAGGCAATCCACGCCAATGGCCCCGTTGCCCCAGGTGTCGAGCAGTTCGGCAAGGGGCGCATGCGCGTAACAAAACAAGGAGGCGTTCAACACCCCCGGCTGCGCCGGCGCCGCGCCGATCGATGCCCGGAATGCGGCGATCGCCGTCGCATCGGCCTGAAACGCGTCACGCCGGGTTGCCAGATCGCGCTCGAGCGGCAAGCCACCGGAGCGCGCGGTGAATCCGGGGAAAAAGAAATATTTCACCAGCGGCAGGCGTGGATGGGGTGACGCGAGCCCGTGATGCGACT
This sequence comes from Bordetella parapertussis, assembly GCA_945906975.1. Next base: position 4,002 of record CAMDRY010000358.1, read on the forward strand.
CTACCCAGTCCTCGGCACTGAGGTATTCAAGATTGATCCAGACCGGAGGCGG
>CAMDRY010000359.1 GCA_945906975.1 Bordetella parapertussis
GGGTGCCCAAGGGGGCATCATCAACAACAGGACAATCGCGCGCGATCGGATATTGCGCCCGCGGGCAGTTCACTTACCTGGCGGCGACGCGCCCCGATGCGGATGTGGCCGTGGCCTTCCACGGCACGCACATCCACAGCCATCTGGCCGAGGCGCACAGGATTTGCGGCCGGCTCAGCCTGCATTACGGCGGCCGTGACCCGCTCGTTCCGATGGCCGGGGTGGCACAAGTCCAGGCCGCATTCACAGGCAATCCCGCGGTGGACATCCCTGTCTGCAAAGGCACCGCACACGGCTTTAGCTTTGCCGGCCGTCCTATCACGAGGGCGCCGCGACGGCATCGCGTGCACGCGCGGCCGAGGTGCTGGCCGGGCTGAAACAGCCGCTTATATGCAGCAGCCGAGCATGCAACGCAACTCGGTGTTGAGCAGATTTTGCGGCTGGCCGCCAATGCGGCCGAAACCGAACGCGGCGATGAGATTCTCCACCGCGATCATCGCCATCTGCCGCCGCGCCTCGTCGCCCACGCCAAGGTCTGGCGTATTGGTCGCCATCACGCCGGAACGGGTGCAGGCATCAAGGTCGATGTCATCGTGGTTCGCGTCCATCTTGCACACCGCCTTGAGGTAAGGCAGGCCGGCAAGCAGTTCGGCATCGACGCCTCCGCTCGCGCCGGTGATCAGCGCCGCCTTGTCGCGCAATCGCGACTTCAGCATCGCCCGGTCCAGCGGGTCGCTTTCGACTTCGATGTCAAAAAAAATCTCAAGCCGCGAGACGATGCCAGGATAGGCGTGGCCGCACAGCAGCACGGGGTGCCGTCTCAGGCCGGCCAGCGCAAGTCGCGGTGACGCCATGTCAGGCGGCTGGCGGCAGGGGTGCGCGCCCGCGCATCTGGTCTGACACTTTTTCCGCGATCATGCGCATGCCCCCTGACAGCTGGGACGGGCGCTTTTCAGCGGCATGTCGATTGCACGCTGGCGGATCTGCTCGCGCGAACTGCCCACGTGCGCCACCTCCATCAGCATGGCGACGTTGTCGAGCGCATTTTTCCAGGGCAACAACGTTGGCTCCTGAAACACGATGCCGATGCGCCGCTGGCGCACCGCCTCGATAGGCGTCACACCGGCGACCGAAACCGTCCCCAGCGTAGGCGGCAAAAGTCCGGCGAGCACCTTTAGCAGCGTGCTCTTGCCGCAACCGGAAGGACCGATCAGCGATACAAAACCGCCCTTGGGCACAGTGAGGTCGACGTCGTGCAGCACGCGGTTGGTGCGGCCGGCGACGGTGAAGTCGACGCAGACGCCGCGCGCCTCGATGTGGGCCGTCACCGGCGCCGGAGCAGAAACTTCCGCAGTCATCTCGAATCCCGTCGTTCTTGAATCAGCCGGCCGCCACGGCCTTCTGGAACGCCGGCCGCGCCTGCAGCACCGCAACCCAGGCCGCGGTTTTTGGGAACACCGGCAGGCCGAGCGGAAAGCCGATGCAACGCTTGACGATGGGCCCGAGCGCAATGTCGGCGAGTGAAAACTGTGCGCCGGCGACGAAGGCGTTCTTGGAGAGCTGGGCCTCAAGCACCTTGAGTTCCGCAGCGAGATTGGGCACCGTGTCGGCAGCGCGCTCGGCATCGGGCTTTTTCGCATCCTTGAAACCGCCCAGATAGGCACCGTTCAGCTCGGACAGCGTCCAGTCCATCCAGCTGTCTATTTTCGCGCGCTGCGCCAAATCGGCCGGATAGAGCGCCGTCGGGTGCGTCGCGGCCAGATAGCGCAGGATGGTGTTCGACTGCCAGATGACGTTGTCGCCGTCGATCAGCGTCGGCACTTTTTTTATCGGGTTCATGGCAATGTATTCTGGCGTCGTGGTGTTCTCCCACTGCTTGCCGTAATCCTTGCGCTCGAACGGCAGGCCCAGCTCTTCAAGTAAGAAAATTACTTTTTGCACGTTGCCCGAGGTGGCGCGGCCAAGTAGTTGAATCATGTTCTGCTCCCTTTTTGTATTGATTTGGATCGTTGTTTAAAGCGGTTTATAGGCGACGCATTCGATTTCTATTTTGGTGCTGATGACCGCGCGCGCCTCCACGGTGGTACGCGCGATGCGTCCCTCGGGGAAATATTCCTTGAATACGCCGTTGTAGCGGCCGAAGTCACGGGCGTCTTCGAGGTAGGTGGTGACCTTGACCACGTCGGCGAGCTCGCAACCGGCTTCCTTGAGCACGCGCTTCACCGTCTCCAGGGTGGCCCGCGTCTCCTCTTCGATGCTGCCCGCAACCATGGTGCCGTTCTCGTCCTTGCCGACCTGGCCGGACAAATAAACAAAATCGCCCGCACGCACCGCCGGATAGAACGGCAGATTGGGGTTTTTCTTGCCGTAGACCTCTATCTTTCCCTTGCTCATTGTTGCGTTTCCTTTCGCGTCGTTTCGTTTCCCGCGCCGGCTCAGCCTCAGCTTACGGTGCATTCGATGATGCTCAGGCCGCGCTGGCGGTCGAGCAGATAAACAAGGCCGCTTGGATCGACGGTGACATCGTTCGAGGACACCATCTCATAGCCCTGCGGCGGGTCGGGTTCGTAATAGCCCACTTCTTTGGGGGCGAGCGGATCGGCGACATCGACGAGGCGCAGCCCGTTGGCAAACCAAGCAAACGGAATCACCGTGCCGTGGAAGCGCTCGGACGGCTGATGGCAGCCCATCATCGCCGGTTGCGCCGCGCCGTCGGGGTCGAGACCGGGCTTCTGAAAGGTCGCGATTTGCACCGGCTTGCGCTCGTCGCTGATGTCGTAGATGCGCGCGTACGCGGGCGGCGACGGGTACAGCTTGGCCACATCCTCATCGGCCACCAGCAGGATATCGCGGCCCTTCAACTTGCCGGGCATGCGCAGCGCGGTGTGCGTGGGGTGAGGGTTGTCCGCGCCGAGATTAATACCGGACACCAGCCTGGGTTTTGACATGTCGGCGATGTCGAGTATGTAAAACCCGTGGTGCCAGTAGGAGACATAAAGGCGGTCGCCGACGCGCAATGGGTGGTGGCAACGCGGCCGCACATAATTGTCCCAGGGATAGTCCTCGCCGCCGGCGACATGCTGACCCGGAATCCACCAGCGGCCGACTTCCTCGGGCGCGTCTGGCTTTGCCAGGTCCAGGATCATCATGATGTTGCCGACATAGCCGTCGGCGGTCGGGGAAATATAGGCGTAACGGCCGTCGAAGTCGTAACGGTGTACGCCGCCACCCTCGCCGCTGACGCGCCACTTGTTGATCAGCTTCGGCCTGGACGGCGTGGAAACGTCGAAGATGCCCAAGCCACCGCCGAAATCGGGCGCGCCATCGCGGAATTTTTCGTAGTTGACGACCATGATGCCGTTGGCCGTGCGCACCTTGTGCGAATGCCAGCCCATGGGCACATCGAGCTTGGCGATCAATTTCGGATTTTTCGGGTCGGCAACATCGTAAATCGACGTGCCGTCCGGCGGCCGCATATGCGACACATACAAGGTGTTGCTGTCCCACCAGACCTGGCCGCCACCCGGGCAGTCGATCTGGCTGACAAGTTTGGTGTTCCAGGCTCGCGCCATGTCTATCGAGCCCGCATCAATTCGCGGACGCGAATTGATGCTGTTCTCACCCTCTCCCTCGGGGAGAGGGCCGGGGAGAGGGCGTGAGCGTTCTTATTTTTTTCCATCACGAAACGCTCATAAGCCCTGCAACAGGTTGATGATATCGCCCGCAGCCGTGCGGCCGTAGCGCGTCAGCAGGCCGAAGGTCGCCAACGCCGGCTCGTCGCTGGCAACGAACAGCACCATCGGATCCCGGCCTTCGTTCACGTACTCGGTCCAGTTACCCCCGGGCACCGCCAGGGTGTCGAACAGCTCAAGATCAAAACGCTTGCCCTCCACGAGCGCATGGCCGCGTCCCTCGATCGGCGACACCAGCAAGCTGGAGGACTGCTTGATCGGCAGCGTCTTTTCGCCCGGACGCAGCATTTGCATAAAGAACGTCATGGTCTTGAACACCGGGCCGCCGGTCAGCGGATCGATGTATTCGAGCAG
>CAMDRY010000360.1 GCA_945906975.1 Bordetella parapertussis
TTGCCGACAAAATCGCGCTTGGCGCTGTCGACCATGATGGGCACGCCGCAGGCATAGACCTGATGGCTCGAAAGGTCGGGGAAATCGGCCATCACCGCCTGGTGCACAAAGCCCGCGCGGCCGGCCCAGTCGTCCTCGGCGGTCGCTTCTGACATCACTGGCACATAGCTGAAATTGTTGTGCTCGGCCGCCCACTGCTTGACGAGGGCGTCCATGTAAATGTCTTTTGGACGGCGCGCACCCCAGTACAAGACCATTTTGCGCCCGATGCCTTTTTGGAAGGCGTGCTCGAGGATGGACTTGATCGGCGCAAAGCCGGTGCCGCTGGCGACAAACACGATCGGCTTGTCGCTGTCCTCACGCAGGTAAAAACTGCCCAGCGGCAGCTCGATGCGCAGAATGTCGCGCTCCTTCATCTTGGTGAACACATGGTCGGTGAAGCTGCCCCCGGGCACGTGACGGATATGCAGTTGCACAAACGCGTTGTTATGCGGCGCGTTGGCCATGGAGAAGCTGCGCCGCTCGCCGCCCTTGAGCATGATGTCGAGGTATTGCCCGGCGAGAAATTGCAGGTGTTCGGAGGCGGGCAGTTTGAGCTCAAGAATGATGACGTCGTCGGTGACCTTGTCGAGTTTTTGCACGCGGCTGGGGACGATGCGGATGGGAATGTCGCCCAGCTCGCGCACTTTGTCGCATTCGATCACCAGGTCGGTGAGCGGTTTGGCGCAGCAGAACAGCGCCCAGCCCTCGGTCTGTTCGGCCTCGGTCAGCCATTGCGGCTGGAAGTTGCCGTAATCGACCTTGCCCTCTAGCACCTTGCCCTTGCAGGTGCCGCAAGAGCCGCCGCGGCAACTGTAAGGCAGGCCGAGGCCGTTGCGCAATGCCGCCGCCAGAACGGTTTCGCCGGGATCGGCTTGGTAGTGCTTGTCGCTGGGCTTGATGGTGATATTGATGGTCATGGTCGGGAATGATCTGGCAGAGGTGGCGTTGCAGAGGGGCTTTTCAGGGCGGACACGCATTTTAATTCAAAGCCGCACCCCCGAACGGTTAAAGACGCGGCTTACGATGCTGTACCCGGCGCCGCCCTTGACGCAAGGCGACGAAAGTGCCGGGCGCTTGCGCTATCATCGGTGGCAAAACTATGCGGTAAGCATTTTTCGTCCCCGCCGGCATCGCCGCAAGCGCGCCCGGCGTGGACCTTAATCCTGCCCCCTGGACGAGAAAGACACGCCATGAGCATGTTGGTTACAGACGACGCCGAGCTCTATTATGAGCTGCACGGAGAGGGGCCGCCCCTGGTGTTCATTCACGGCGCGAGCGGAACCCATCTTTCGTGGTGGCAACAGGTCGCTGAACTGCGTTATCACTATTCCTGCCTCATTTACGATTTGCGCGGCTATGGCCGCTCCAGGGCAAGCGGTGAATACGACCCGGGTGACGGCATGGCGCACCAGCGCGATCTTGAGCGATTGATCGCACACGCCGGTTTTGGCGACCAGCCGCTCAACCTCATGGGGGCATCACTGGGCACCGCCCCCGCGCTGCATTACGCGGCGGAGCATGCGCAACAAATCGCGAGCGTCATTTTGTGCTGCGGCCCCGGTTGCGTCAGCACGCCGCTCATTCGCACTGGCTGGGATGAACGGACCAAGCGCATGCAGGCGCGCTACCGCCAGGTTGACGCCTCGGCTTCACCGCTGCCGGCCGGTGTGCCTGCCGTGCGCAGCCCCGGTGAAAAAGAACGCTTCGCCACGGCCTATCACCCCTATGGCCCGGTCGGCGAGGCCATGCACCTGGATTTTCCCGCACTGACTTTTCTTTACGCCGAGATCATGGCCTCCGCAGGCGGGCCGCCCACGCCCAGCACCTTCCCGGTGTTCTCGACGCGACCGCTAAGCGCGGAGGAGGCGGCCACGCTCAACTTCCCCTTGCTGGTGGTGGGCGGGACCGAGGACCCGCTGTTTTCAGTGGCCGAGCTCGAACAGGTGGCAAGCCTTTTCCCCAATGGCCGCAGCTGCTTTTTCAAGGGCGCCGGACATCTTGCCTACTACGAACGCCCGCGCCGTTTCAACGACACGGTAATGGCGTTTTTGCGCGATCCATCGGCAGTGCGCTAGGGCCATTGCGGCTTTGGGTGGACACGCCGGTGGTGGCTGGCGGTGCGCCTGGAGCCGGGGCGGATGAAGCAGTTAAAATTCGTCATGGCGCACATTCACGCATGAAAAAACTGTTGATCATCGGCTGCGGTGATGTCGCGCGCCGCGCACTGCCGGCACTGACCTCATGCTATGAAGTGGCCGCGCTGTCGCGCCACCCACAAGACTTGCCGACAAGGGTGAGGGCCATCAGCGCCGACCTTGATACGCTGGAAACGCCCGCCTGGAGCGGCTTTCCAGCCGATTGTGTGTTGCACAGCGCGCCGCCCGGGGACACCGGCACGATCGACCAGCGTACGCGCAGGCTGCTGGCGTGTCTGGCCGCGGGCGGCGTCCTGCCGCGGCGCCTGGTTTATATCAGCACCAGTGGCGTGTACGGCGATTGCGCTGGCGAATGGGTGGATGAATCGCGGCCGGTGAACCCGATGTCCGATCGCGCGCGCCGCCGCGTTGATGCCGAGGCGCGCCTGCTCGAATGGGGCGCCGCGACCGGTGTCAAGGTCAGCGTGCTGCGTGCACCGGGCATATACGCCGCCGACCGCTTGCCGGTCGAGCGCCTGCGTCGCGGCACGCCGGCCTTGCGCGATGAGGACGACGTGTTTAGCAATCACATTCATGCCGAAGACCTGGCGGCGATTTGCGTCGCCGCGCTCGAGCGCGCGGGCGCGGGCGGCATTTACAACGCCTCTGACGACAGTGCGCTCAAGATGGCGGCGTATTTTGACCTGGTGGCCGAACGTGCCGGCCTGCCGCCGCCGCCGCGTATTTCGCGCGCCGAGGCGCAGCAGCAACTCAATCCGGTGCTGCTGTCATTCATGAGCGAGTCGCGGCGACTGATCAACACGAAGATGAAAAATGAACTGGGCGTGGTGCTGCGCTATCCTACGGTGTACGCGGGTGTGCCCGACATGCGAGGCCACGCCAGCAAGGCCGGCAACGAAAGACCGACATGAAAACCCTGCTGGTGTTCACTAACATGCCCGATCAGGCGAGCGCCGAAGTGCTGGCGGCGGCCCTGGTCGAGCAGCGCGTCGCCGCCTGCGTCAATGTACTGATGCCGGCGCAGTCGGTGTTTCGTTGGAAGGGTCATGTTGAGTCGGCAAGCGAGGTGCCGATGGTGATCAAGACCACAGTTGAGCGCTATCCCATGCTCGAGCAGGCCATCCTTGCCGGCCATCCTTACGAACTTCCTGAAATCATTGCTGTCCCAGTGGAGTACGGATTGCCCGCCTACCTCGACTGGGTTGCCGCCGAGACCCGCCCCACCCCATGATCATGCCTGTCCGAATTTTTGCGCTGCTGCTGGCCTTGCTCGGCCCGCTTCCCTGCGTTCACGCCGCCAATCCCGGCGACTTGCTGGAGCCGGAAAAGGCGTTCCGCCTCTCCGTGCGCGCGCTTGACCCCGCGACGCTGGAAGTGCACTACCAGATCGCCGACGGCTACTACCTGTACCGCGAGAAATTTCGCTTTGCCGCCGAGCCGCTCTTGCCGAAGCCCGCGGGCGCGGCGGCCGTCACCATCAAGCTGGGCAAGCCCGAGTTTCCCGCCGGCCAGGTCAAGCAGGACGAATTTTTCGGCCGCGTTGAAACGTATCGCAAAGACCTGTTTATCCGCATTCCAGTTGAGGGCGGCGTGCAACAGCTCAAGCTGCTGGTGACCTCGCAAGGCTGCGCCGATGTCGGCGTGTGCTACGTGCCGCAAACGCAGTCGGTCGATGTCAGTTTGCTCGCCGCGGGTGGCGCCGGTGCAACGCCCTCTTCACTGTTCCCGTCGCGTGCCGGCGGTACATCGGTGCTGGAGAGTCGGCTTGCCCAGGCCGCGCCCGGGGCGCAATCGATGAGCGAGAGCCTGCGCCCGGCCGCGGGCAGTGACTTTG
>CAMDRY010000361.1 GCA_945906975.1 Bordetella parapertussis
CAGAGATTCCTTAGTGTAGTAGCCAGTCGGCGCTGTACCACTTCGGTCAGGAAGAGGTGGTTGTCCACGGTGTTGCTGGGACGGTTGCCGCGCAGACGAATATCGATCATCGGCCGGTCGGCTTCGAGTTCGCGCAAGGTCTTGCGAAAGGCCGCTTCGGCTTCGACAAACTTGCCCTCGGCCGAAAACACCTCGGCGCGTGCGCGCTCGACTGCGGCCGACCAGTTGTAGCGGTAAAGTCCGCCGGCGGGTGAGTTGGAAACCCGCTGGAAAGTGGACTCGGACAGGCGCATGGCTTTTTGCGCCGCTTCAAAATCGCCCGAAGATGCGAGCACCGCGGCGGCGTGGCTTTGGTTGCTGACCACCATGCCCTGCAGGTTGTCCGGGATTTGTTGCTGTATTTCCTGCAGGATCTGGATTGTGTTGACGATATTGCCGCCGACGTTCTCTGCCACGGATAATTCCCGCAGCGCGGCGAGCGCATCAAAATCGCCACGATCCATGTATTCGCGCGCTTTGCGCAGGTCGTTGATCTGCTGGGTCGTGCTGCCGATTCTGGAGGCGGCGCGCGAGCGGTCTATGTAAAAACGCAACAGCGTCTTACGGTCGGTGCTGGCCGGGGCCTGGGCGGCGGCGGCCTCGCGGGCCTTGGCTGAGATGGCCGGATCGGGCTTGTAGTGATCCAGTATTTTTACGATGTCGGCGACGCTGCGCGGCGGTGCGGCAGGCACTGCTGCCGCTGGTGCGTTTGTTGGTGCGTTTGCCGGCGCAGGCGCGTCCGCCGCATAGGCCCAGGAGGTGAAAGCGCCAATCAGGCAAAACAGCGAAAGCGTCGCGGTGTGCAAGGTGTGTCCGCAGGTTTTTTTCATCAAAGACCTCCGTTGGATGCGGTGCAAGCCATTTTCCGGCCACAGGTCAGGGAGGTGTGCGCCATGGATGGATTTGCCCCGAGGCCCCACCTCGACATGCCGGAATTATAACGACTACCGTGCTTGCTGGTGGGGGCGTTGCGAGGGCATGATATGCCATGCGCAACGGCTACGTGTTCCTAAGCTTGCTGCCCTGGTTGTTTTGCCTCGGCTCGATGGCCGACTCGTATGCCCAGCAAGTGTCGGTGGAAACGACACGTCAGGGCGACCACATCGTCATCGAAGCCAGCGCGGAACTGCAGGCCGATGTGCGCATTGTCTGGCAGGTTCTGAGCGACTATGACCGCCTGGCCGAGTTCATTCCCAACCTCAAGGTGTCGCGTGTGTTGTCGCGCACTGCCGATGGCGTTGTGCTGGAGCAGCAGGGCGAGTATGCATTCCTGTTTTTCAGCCAGCCTATCGACGTGCGACTGCTGATCATCGAGATACCGCCGCACCGCATTATTTCGCGCGCTATTGCCGGATCTTTCCAGGAAATGACCGGCAGATATGAGCTGACGCCCATCCCGGGCGGGGTGAAGTTGCAATATGCCGGGCGCATGCTGCCCAATTTTTACCTGCCGCCTTTTTTCGGCGTGGTGGCCGCGCGTGACGCCGCCGAAAAGCAGTTCCGCGGCATGGTCGATGAAATCCTGCGGCGTGCGGGCCGCATCCCATGAGGGCAGCCGGTGATGCCGTGAAACTGGGTATCGCAACCTACAATATCCACAAAGGTCTGTCGCACTTCAACCAGCGCATGGTGCTGCACGAGGCGCGTGAGCGCCTGCGCGCGCTGAACGTGGACATTGTTTTCTTGCAGGAAGTGCAGGGTGCGAACCGGCTTCACCAGAACCGGTTTCACGACTGGCCCCGGGAACCGTCCTACGAGTTTCTTGCCGACCAGATGTGGTCGGACTTTTCGTACGGTCGCAACGCCGTCTATGACCATGGTCATCATGGTAACGCCATCCTGTCGCGCTACCCCATCGTCGCCTCCGAGAACCAGGATGTGTCCGACCATCGCTTCGAGCGGCGCGGACTACTCCATTGCGAGATCGACTGGCTGGGGCAGCCCCTGCATTGCATGTGCGTCCACCTCGCTTTGCACGAACGCGGCCGGCGGCGCCAGCTCGCGGCGCTGATCGATCGCATCGGGCAGAGCGTGCCGCGCGATGCGCCGCTGGTGGTGGCCGGAGATTTCAACGACTGGCGCGATAACGCCGGACGGCGTCTTGCCGAGGCGCTTGGCATGCGCGAGGCCTTTCGCACCCACCACGGCCGCTCGCCGCGCACCTTCCCCAGCCGCTTTCCGCTGCTCAGCCTCGATCGTATTTATGTGCGCGGGTTCAACGTGCTCGGTGCGGAAGTGCACCACGGCCACCCCTGGACGCGGCTCTCGGACCATGCCGCGCTGTCGGCAAGACTGGAAAAGGCCTGAGCATGGAACTGACCGGCGGCAACTGTCTGTCGCTGCTCGCGACCGGAGGTGAATACTTTCCCGCGCTTGAGGCGGCTATTGGCGGGGCACAACACGAGGTGTTTCTCGAAAGCTATATTTATGCCGATGACGCCACCGGACGGCGCATCACCGCCGCGCTGGCCGCGGCGGCGCGCCGCGGCGTGGCGGTGCAGCTCATGGTGGACGGCTTCGGTTCGCGCCTGCTGTCCCTTGCATTGCGCCGCACACTGGAGGACGCCGGTGTGCGCTTGCAGGTCTACGGGCCGGACATCTCGCCGCTGACCCTGCGCCGCCGCCGTTTGCGGCGTATGCACCGCAAGCTGGCCGCTGTCGACGGGAGGCTCGCTTTTGTCGGTGGCATCAACATCATCAATGACCTTGGCGCCGACAGTCCGGCGCAGCCGCGCTATGACTACGCGGTGCAGATCGAGGGGCCGCTTGCCGCCGAGGTGCGCACCGCCTTGTCGCGCTTGTGGCTGCGCGTGGCCTGGGCGCATGTCAGGCGCGCCGAACGGCTGTTGCCGCCGCCGCCCCCGCCGGCGGCGCGTTGCGGCGACACGGCGGCTGCGCTGGTGGTGCGTGATAATTTTCGCCATCGCGCCGACATCGAGGAGGCCTACCTGGCCGCGATCGCGGCGGCGCGCGAGGAGATCGTCATCGCCAACGCCTATTTCCTGCCGGGGCGGCGTTTTCGCCACGCCCTGACCGATGCGGCGCGGCGCGGCGTGCGCGTGGTGCTGCTGTTGCAGGGACGCGCCGACCATCCGCTGCAGCACTATGCCTCGCTCGCCTTGTACGGAACGCTGCTCGAGGCCGGTGTGGAAATCTACGAATATCACAAGAGCATGCTGCACGCCAAGGTCGCGGTCATCGACCATCGCTGGGCCACCGTCGGATCGTCCAACATTGATCCGTTCAGCCTGCTGCTTGCGCGCGAGGCCAACGTCGTGGTTGAGGATGCCCGGTTCGCCGCGCGGTTGCGCCGTTCGCTGCATCAGGGCATGGAGGAGGGCGCGATCGTGGTGCCGCCGGCGCGCTGGCGGCAGCAGCCGCTGGCGCGGCGCGTACGCATCTGGATCGCCTACGCGCTGGTGCGCCTGATGATGGGCCTTGCCGGTTACGGCAGGCCGCACTGAAGGCGCGGCGCAGCGGTTTTTCGCCGTCGCAGCTTGCCGCCGTATCGCGGCCTCGCAGGCCGGCCGCGGCGATGCGCGCAGTTCAGGCGGCGGGGCGCCGTCCCATCATCTGCATGCTCTGCATATGCATCACCAGTTCGTCTTTTTGGTTGAAGACCTCGCAGCGCATGGTTGCTATGCCGCGGTCCGGTTTGCTTGACGAGGGCTTGGCGGCGATCACCGTTGCGCGCATGCGCAGGGTGTCGCCCGGATAGACCGGCTTGACCCAGCGCACCGCGTCCACGCCGGGCGAGCCCAGGCTCGATGTTTCGAGCAGGTAGCTGTCGCACATCAGGCGCATGCACACGCCCACGGTCTGCCAGCCGCTGGCGATGAGGCCGCCAAAGATGGATTGTTTCGCCGCTTCCGGATCGGTGTGGAAATACTGCGGGTCGTATTCGCGGGCGAAACCCAGGATGTCCTGTTCGCTCAGTTGGCGCGTGCCGCTGTCGAACACGCGCCCGACGCTGAAGTCCTCGAAAT
>CAMDRY010000362.1 GCA_945906975.1 Bordetella parapertussis
GTTGAAACGATAAAGCTTGCCTGTTGGATCAGCGGCTTGAGTTCCTCCGGGATGCCGGGGAGTTGCGTGTTCGGCGCCATGTAGACGCTCAGCGTTGCGCCGCGCGACGCGGCGAGGCCGGTAAAGGCATCGATGACGCGCGGATCGAGTAGCGGGTCTGTCAGCATCAGTACGCGGTCGCCTTGGCGGATCGCCATGAAGCGGCAGAAGTTGTCCAGCGCCTGAAACCAGTGCTTGGTGTCGGTGATCGAGGGGTTTAGTGCGGGAGGCATGCCGACATACTTGATCGGGTCGTTGCCTTGGGGGTTCATGTCCATATTGTCTCCAATCGTAAATGCAGCGTGGTCGCAAGTGATGCTGGCAGTGATGTTATTGCATGCACTTTTTAATAATTTCTATCGTTTATTGACTATCATTATCATTTAAACCTAGTATTGCATGCAATAAAAATCACCGTCAATGTCGCTTTTGTCTTTCAAAAGCCTTCTTTATGGGAAGCAGTCAATGAACATACTCGTCACCGGCGGTCTGGGGGTCAATGGTTCCTGGGTAACCAAGAAACTGGCTGACCGCGGGATCACGCCGGTCGTACTTGATGCGCGCGCCGATTTTTCATTGATTGGCCCCGACTATGAAAAGCGCATCGTGTTCGTCCAGGGCAGCGTGTCCGACGAGGATCTTGTGGCGCGAACGATCAAGCAGCATGGTGTCAGTTGCATCATCCACCTTGCTGCGATGGTGGGGCATCCGGACGACCCGGTCGGCGTGTTCCGCATCAACGCCTACGCCACAGTGCAACTGCTGGAGGCGGCGCGCAAGGCGGGGATACGCCGTTTTGTCTTCACCAGTTCGCGCGCCGTTTACGGCGCGCTCGAGGGTGACGCGGCACATCCGGTGTACAAGCCTGTGAAAGAGGACCATCCGCTGCGGCCCGTGCATGTTTACGATGTGTGTAAGGTTTCCAGCGAGGGCATGGGCAGATGTTATGCCGACCAGTTCGGTATGGAGTTCGTGGCGCTGCGCTTTGCCACCATTTTCGGGCCTGGCAAGACTGTGCGACACAAGAAATTCGCCATTCTGAGCCGCATCATCGAGGCGCCGCTACACCGCGAACCGGTCCGCATCGCGCGCGGCGGCGATCAGCGCGATGATGTTATTTATGCCGACGACGTTGCCGAGGCGGTGGTTACGGCGGCGCTGCATTCTAAGCCGCGCTACACCGAGTACAACATATCCCATTCTCGCGGTACTACATTGCACGACCTTGCCGCAGCGGTGCGCAAGCACGTGCCGGGAGCGGACATCGAGATCGCACCCGGCCTCGATTACATCGATTCGGGCGTCAACTACGCCGGCGTTCTGGACAACAGCCGTGCGAAGGAAGACCTGGGTTTTGTGCCGCGTTTCAACCTTGATTCGGCGGTGGGTGATTACATCGAAAAGATGAAACTGCTCGGCCTGCCTCCCTATAATCGGTGAATTGCCCCAACTGCCGAAATCTGCAACAACCAAAAGAGGAGAAAACATGAACGGATCGATTGCTTCAATGCTGCGCGCTTTGCTGCTGCTGGGTGCCGGTATGCTTGCCCTGGGGGGCCTGTCGCCGGCGGGCGCCGCCTACCCGGAAAAACTTATACGCATCGTCGTGCCGTACGCCCCCGGAGGTCCGAATGACATTGTGGCTCGGGTGCTCGCGCAGGAACTTGGCGCGCGCTGGAACCAGCAGGTGGTGGTTGAGAACCGGCCTGGCGGGGGGGCCACCATAGGTGGTCTTGCGGTGGCCAAGGCGCCGGCAGACGGCTACACGCTTCTGCTTGCTTCGTCTACGTTCGCCGCCCACCCAGGGCTGTTTCCGAACCTGCCTTACGACCTACAAAAGGATTTCGTGCCCGTGGTCAAGATCGGCGACGGGCCTATCATTCTTGTCGCGAATCCAGCGTTCCCGGCTTCGAATGTCATAGAGTTGATCGACTACGCTAAACGCAATCCGGGGAAGGTCAACTTCGGCACATCGGGCACAGCGGGAACCCCCCACCTTTCGGGCGAATACTTCAACCTCCGCTCGAAGGCGGGTTTGACTCACATTCCCTATAAAGGCGATGCGCCTGCGATTATCGGTGTGCTGAACGGTAGCACGGCGCTTGCGTTCACCGGACTCACGGCTGCGATGCCCCAGGTTCGCAGCGGCAAGCTTAAGGCGATCGCCGTAACGACATCGACCAGGGTTGAGGTGCTGCCCGAGGTCCCGACCATGGCGGAGTCGGGTCTGCCCGGATTCGAACTCGCCGGCTGGTTCTCGCTGCTGGCGCCGGCGAACACCCCCACGGCCATCGTCAACATTATTGCAGAAGCAGTGCTGTCCATACTTGCGAATCCGGAGGTCAAGGCGAAGGTGACGGCATCGGGCGTTGTGGTTGCGCCCATGGGCCCAGTGGAATTCAAGCCCTTCATGGCGAGAGAAATTAGCAAGCTGACCGAACTGATCAATGCGGCAAAGATCAAGGCCGAGTAAGAAGCATGGCCTCGCGCATCGAGACAGTTTCGATCAGACTCAGGGAAATGATCCTTTCCGGTGAACTCGAGCCCAACGAGCGTATTGTCGAAATTCCGTTCGCCGCACGTCTCGGCGTTTCGCGCACACCGTTGCGCCTAGCGCTGGCCGAACTGGAAAAGGAGGGCTTGCTTGAGCGCCTGACTCGTGGCTATCGGGTGCGTGAATTCACGATGGAGGAGATCTCCAATGCAATCGACGTTCGCGGCGTGCTCGAGGGCATGGCTGCGCGGATTGTCGCGCAGCGCGGCTTGTCAGGCGATGTGCGAGCCACGCTTCAGGGATGCATCGAGGAGGGCGATGCGATGTTCGGATGTTCGTTGGAAGGAGGCTCGGTCACCGAGCGCTGGGCCGCCATGAATATGCGGTTCCACTGGGCGATCGTTATCGCCTCGGGCAATTCGGCTATTGAGGCCGCGTTGCGTCAGAACGAACGCATCCCTATGGCGGCGGCCGCGGCGCTGACGTTTAGCGCCACTGTCTACGACATCGAATTGATGCGGCGCGCCCATGAGGACCATCGCAGCCTGCTGCAGGCGCTCGAGCGCAGTGAAGGCGAGCGCGCGGAGGGGCTGTTGCGGGAGCACGCCTACCGTAGCCGCGAGAATAAACGGGTACTGATCGAGCGCATGCGCGAGGGTCTGTCGGCATCAATTGTGCCGGGATTACGCATGGTTGCCGGCGGGTGAGCTGGCCTGGTCGATTCCAAGCATATATGTTGAAATGACCGCAGGCCTAAGAGAGTTCCAGGGCGGTATATTTGCCAGGCTGGCCGCCAAAGGGAGTGACCATCGTGAACATGACTGAACCCGTCACCCAGCTGCAAATCGACCAACGTGTGTTCGACCTGTATGACGAGTACTGCCACGGTCGCATCGACCGGCGCGAGTTTCTCGCCCGCTCCGGCGCGCTGGTCGCCGGCGGCTTGATCATGGCGCAGGCGCTGCTGCCGCGCTACGCGCAGGCGCAGACCATATCGTTCACCGACGCGCGCATCAAGGCACAGTACGTGACCTATCCTTCGGCCGGCGGCAATTCCGGGCAGATGCGCGGTTATCTGGTGCAGCCGGCCGGTTCGGGGCCGTTCCCGGCGGTGCTGGTGATCCATGAAAATCGCGGTTTGAATCCCTATGTCGAAGACGTCGCGCGGCGCGCTGCAGTGGAAGGCTTTGTCGCGCTTGCCCCCGATGGCCTGTTCCCGGCTGGCGGCTATCCGGGCAACGACGATGATGGGCGCGCACTGCAGGCGGGCCTCGATCAGGCCAGGCTGCGCATCGACATGCTCAACAGCGCGCGCTATCTGAAGGCGCACAAGCTTTCTACCGGCAAACTGGGCGCGACCGGATTTTGCTGGGGTGGTGGCACCACCAATTACCTTGCCGCCGAGCTGGGCGCCGACCTGCAGGCGGGCGTGCCTTACTACGGTGCTGCAGCGGCGACCGCCAGCGTGCCGAAAATCAAGGCGTCG
>CAMDRY010000363.1 GCA_945906975.1 Bordetella parapertussis
GCAAAACAGGCGGCGATAAAGACCGAATGAACCGGATCGAGATGCGCGACCGAACCCTAAGGACAAAGTCGTATTGATTCACGCAGGGATCGTTTTGGGTGTCCGGGCAGGCGTCATGGATGGATTGCCCCGGCCCTAATCGTCTCGCTGCGTGCGTGCATGCAGCAGAAAATGCTCCTGCCTGAGTTTGTCAAAGACGAGTTTGAGGCCTTTCTCGGATGCGGCATTCTGGCGCACGGATTTCTACGCGTGCGCTGTGTTGACTGCGCACACGAGAAGCTGGTGGCGTTTTCCTGCAAACGGCGCGGGTTTTGCCCCTAGTGCGGCGTGCGGCGCGCGGCGCATGACCCAGAGCGCCGCGTACCCGGTCGACGAGGTCATCCCACGCGTGCCGGTACGCCAATGGGTGCTGTCGTTTCCAATCCCGCTGCGTATTCTGTTCGCTGCGCACCCCGAATTGCTCACGTCGGTGCTACGCATCATCCACCGCGTCATCGCGGGGGTTCTGCTCAAGCAGGCGGGGCTGAAACGCGCTACAGCCGACACCGGCGCTGTCACGCCGATACAGAGATTTGGCTCGGCCGCTAATCTGAACATCCATCTGCACTGTCTGGTACTCGACGTAGTCTATCGGCGAACCGAGGGTGAACCAAAATTCCAGGAAGCGCACGCCCCCAGCCGCGATGAATTAGCGGACTTGCTCGACAAGATTGTCGCGCGTCTGATGAAAATGCTAACCCTACTTGGCTAGCTCATCGAGGAGGAGGGCAGCGACTAGTATGGGCAGCCTGACGCCGCGGGTCTCAACGCTGATCAGGCCAGGCGCGGCCATGTCATCGGCACGCATTGGCGCGGCCTGGATCGCCAGCGCCAGCAGCACCAGCAGCACCAGCATGGCGGTGGCATTTTTGATGAGCTCCCTCACCCGCACGCACGCAACGCCGACTCAGGTTTCACGCACCACGCGGTTGCTCAAGGTGCCGATGGCAGCGTTGACGACTTCGATCACATCGCCCTCCACCAGCGCCGGAATAGTCGGGCCGTCGCAACCGAGCCAGATCACATCGCCCGGATAAAGCGTGATGAATTCGGTCATGCGCGCGATGTAATGCTGCAGGCTGAAGAGCATTTTTGCGGTGCTGTACTCGGAGGCGACCTTGCCGTTTATTTTCACCGTGATGATCTGGTCCATCGGGTCTATGCCACCGACCACGAAAGGCCCCATCGGCTTGAAGGTGTCGATATTTTTAGCGCGCCACAGCGTGCGGTCGGACTTCTGGTACGCGCGCTCGCTGAGGTCATTGCCCAGCGTATAGCCGGCAACGCAACTAAGGGCGTTGGCCTCGGTCATGTGCTTGGCCTGCTTGCCGATCACGGCAACCAGTTCGCCCTCAAACTCAATGGGCCCGGTTGAATTTTTCGGGATGACAATATCGCCGCCAGTCCCCACCAGAGCGTTGGCCGAGCGGTAGCCGATGTCCGCTTGCGTCGGCAGCTTGAGCGACATGCCGTGATAGTGGTTGGCCCAGTCTATGTGGGCGGCATAGTTGAGCCCGGCGGCGTAAAAATTTGGCGGCATCACCGGCGGCAGGAGCTTGAGGCCGGCAAGGGGCCGGCGCACACCGGTGGTCTCAAAACTCTCAAACGGCGCCCGGCGCAGGAAAATCACCTCTGCCTCCGGCCCCTCCCCCTCGACCAATGCGTAGGTTGGACCGCTGTCTCGCGCAACTCTGCACCATTTCATTCTCGCTACTCCGACTTGATGTTGGCGGCGCGGATCACGCGCCCGATACGCTCGGACATCGCACGCACATACGCGGCGAACTCCTCGGGAGAATTGCCGCCCGGATCGAGCATCAACTCGTCCAGGCGTTTTCTAAAATCAGGGCTGCCAATGGCGGCGGCAAAGCCGCGATTGAGTTGCTGCACCACCTCGGCCGGGGTGGCGGCGGGCACGAAGGCGCCCAGCCAGCCGGTGACCTCGAAGCCGGGCAGCGCCTCGGCCATGGCCGGCACTTCCGGCAGCCTTGGATTACGCTTTGGCCCCACCACCGCCAGCGGGCGCAGCTTGGCAAGGTTTTGCGCCACCAACAGCGGCGACTCGAAAATCATGTCCACCTGCCCCGACATCACATCGGGCAGCGGCGAATTTTTGTAGGGGATGTGCAACAGCTCGATACCCGCCGCCTGCTTGAACATCTCGCCGATGATGTGCGACACGTGCCCCGAGCCGTAGGATGCGTAGGTGTACTTGCCCGGATTTTTGCGCGCACTGTCGATCAGCTCCTGGAGCGTCTTCGCCTCGACCTTGGGGCTCACCACCAACAGGGGCACGCCGCTGTAGAGCAGGGTAACCGGCGCGAAATCCTTTTGCGGATCGAAAGCGAGTTTATAGAGAAACTGGTTGGCGGTAAAAATGCCGCTGGCGCCGATGAGCACGGTGTAGCCGTCGGCCGGCGCCCTGGCGACGAGCTCGGCGCCGA
Organism: Bordetella parapertussis; assembly: GCA_945906975.1. The sequence goes on from CAMDRY010000363.1 coordinate 2,484, forward strand.
TATTGCCGCCGGCACCGGGCCGGTTTTCCACGATCACCGTCTGCCTCATGCTTTGCGTCAGCTTCTCGCCCAGCATGCGCGCCATGATGTCGCCGGCGTTACCAGGCGGAAACGGCACGACAAAACGAATCGGCTTGGACGGATAGGCATCGGCAGACAGCGCGGGCGGCAGCAGTCCCAACGCAAACACCGCAAACACCGCAAAAGCCAATATCCGCGCCCACATCAATGGCCTCATTGTTTCGCCCTCAACCAGTCATCGGCGGCTATCCACTCGTCGTGACGCGTGTAGGAAGGCATGGCCATCTCGACAAACAGCGGCGCGATGTCCTCGGGCGTCTTCAGTGTCATCGGATCCTCATCGGGCGCGGCGGCCGCGCGCATGGCGGTGCGCGTGGCACCCGGACTCACGGTGTTGACGGTGAGCTTACCGCCCTTGCCCTCGATGCCGTAAATGCGCGCCACCGCCTCGAGCGCGGCCTTGCTCACCGCATACGATCCGGTCGTCGCCTTGGCGTTGGTGGCCACCGCGGCGCTGAGGAAAATAACGCGCCCGGCATCGGACTTGCGCAGCAGCCCGTCCAGTCCCTGCAGCAACTGCAAATTGGCGTGCACGTTGACCTGAAAAGTATGCAGCCAGACCGCCATCGGGTACTGGACGATGGCTTGGCGCGCGCCCAGCGACGCACCATTGGCGACAAAGATGTCCAGACGCGGGTGCCTGCGCACAATCAGGTCGATGGCAGCGGCGATGGATGCCGGCCGTTCCAGATCCATGCCCAGCGTCTCGGCCGTACCACCGGCGGCAGTGATTTCAGCGGCAACCGCCTCCAGCGCAGCCTTGTTGCGGGCGGCCAGTATGCAGTGCGCGCCGGCACGGCCGTAGGCTTTGGCGATGGCAAGGCCGATGCCGCGATTGGCGCCGGTGATCAGCGCGATGCGTCCTTCTAGGGGTTTGCTCATATTGTTATCATTTTCACAAAATAGATTCGGGCGGCCACACCGCCCTGATCCGACATTCTAACGCCGGCACAACTACTGCGGCGCAAGGCGCGGGCGGAACATCGCAATCAGGTCGGCGGCCGCACGCCGTCGCGGGTCACCTGCACCCGCGTGGCGGTAAGCTTGTTCTCCGGACTGACGGTGGCGGCGATAACAACATAGGCGCCCACCAGCAGCAGCGAACGGTCGCCCTCGACCGCGCTGACCACCGGAATGCCCGCGGGCACAATCACCTGTTGCTTGCCGCCCTGGTAGGTCAGGGTGATCTCGCGACCGCCCGTGGCCTGCGCCACCGCCGAAACCGTGGCGTTGGTCATGCTCGAACCCGGCTCCAGGTCCCAGGGGCGATGGCCCTCGTTGGGGATGCCGCGCCCGGCTGCAAACAGATGCAATTCACGCGCGATCAGCTTGCCCTCCGGCCCCTTCACCGCGCGGGTGCCAAGCGCCGTGCCCGGCTTCACATCCTCAAGCTTGAGCGCCCGCATGTAGGCAAAGGTGGTCTTGTCGGACAGTTCGACTTTGAGCGCCTGCCC
>CAMDRY010000364.1 GCA_945906975.1 Bordetella parapertussis
TTTTCCGCATATCAATCGCAGCATGACCGCCTATATAAGCGAGCATCTGCGCCTTTCTCATGAAGAGGCGGGTGCGCTGCGCGCGCAGTACTGGCGCAGCTATGGTGCCACCTTACTCGGCTTGCTGCGTCATCATGACACCGACCCGCGGCATTTTCTGTGGCACACCCACCAGTTTCCCGATCTGGCGCGCATGATGGTTTCGGAGGTGGGGCTGCGTCATGCGCTGCGCCGCCTGCATGGCCGGAAGATCCTTTTTTCCAACGGGCCCACGCACTATGCCGAGGCCGTCCTCGAATTGTTGAATATCAGCGATTTGTTCGACGCCGTTTATTCGGTTGAGCGGGTGCGCTTTCAGTCCAAGCCGCAAGCGGGCGGTTTTCGTCATCTGCTGCAACGCGAAGGCCTCGTGGCGCGGCGCTGCGTGATGGTGGAGGATTCGCTGCCCAACCTGCGCGCGGCCAAAAAGCTGGGCATGAAAACGGTCTGGATCACGCGCGATACGCGCCAACCCGCCTGTGTCGACGCAAAAACGACCAGCGTGCTCAAGTTGCCGGCACTGGCAACGAAATTAGGCATTCGGATGTAAGCAAGCGCTCACATGAGTGATAGAATAGGCGCGACCCGCAGTCGCGCTTTCTCGGTACTGCTCTTGCCTGCCCTTTTTCCCAGACAGCCTTTCCCCAGGAGCACACCATGCCCCCCAGAACCGGCGAACGAAAACTCCAGATTCTGCAAGTCATCGCACAGATGCTGCAGGATCCCAAGGGCGAGAAAATCACCACTGCCGCCCTGGCGAAGAAACTCGATGTGTCCGAAGCAGCGCTGTATCGCCACTTTGCCAGCAAGGCGCAGATGTATGAGGGCCTCATCAGCTTTATCGAAGAGTCCTTGTTCGGCCTCATCAACAAGGTTACGGCCGAGGAAGACAACGGCCTGCGCCAGTTGCAGGTGATCATCAACTCGCTGCTCGGCTTTGCCGAGAAGAACGCCGGCATGACGCGGGTGTTGTTGGGCGACGCCCTGGTCAATGAGGACGAGCGCCTGCAGGTGCGCATCAACCAGTTGCATGACCGGCTCGAATCGACCCTCAAGCAATGCCTGCGCGTGGCCGCTTCCCAGGGCCATGATGAGGCTGACCCGGCCTCGCGCGCCAACCTGCTGCTATGCCATGTCATCGGTCGCTGGCACCAGTTCGCCAAAAGCGGTTTCAAGCGCCTGCCCACCGAGGGCCTCGAAAAGCAACTGCCCATGCTGCTCTAAGCCGCCAAGCTTACCGGCTGGAAAGCCGCGCCTGGCGCGGATTTCCAGCTTATAACCCTCCCCAGAAAAACCATGAACACCCCCACCCTGCCTGCCGACCTGTTGCGCGATGTCGCGCGCCGGCGCACTTTCGCCATTATGTCCCACCCCGACGCGGGCAAGACCACGCTGACCGAAAAACTGCTGCTCTACGGTGGCGCCATCCAGATGGCCGGCACCGTCAAGGCGCGAAAAAGCGCGCGCCACGCCACCTCCGACTGGATGGAGGTGGAAAAGCAGCGGGGCATCTCGGTAACCAGTTCGGTGATGCAGTTTGACTACGCCGGCCATACGGTGAACTTGCTCGATACGCCGGGACACGAGGACTTTTCCGAGGATACCTACCGCGTACTCACCGCTGTTGACGCGGCGGTGATGGTGATCGACGCGGCCAAGGGTGTGGAGGTGCAGACTATCAAGCTGCTGGAAGTGTGCCGCCTGCGCAACACGCCCATCATCACCTTCGTCAATAAAATGGACCGCGAAGTGCGTGATCCCTTGTCGCTGCTGGAGGAAATTGAGTCGGTGCTCAAGCTCGACTGCGCGCCCATCACCTGGCCTGTTGGCATGGGCAAGTCTTTTCGCGGTGTTTTCCACCTGCTCAACGACCGCCTGCTGCGCTTTACTCCGGGCGAGGAAAAAAGGAGCGACGAGGGCGAAATGATCGTCGGTCTGGACAACCCCAAACTCGATGCGCTCTATCCGGGCGAGATGGGCACCTTGCGCAACGAGGTCGGCCTGTTGCGCGATGCCAGTACGCCCTTTGACCTCGCGCGTTTTCTCGCCGGCACGCAGTCACCGGTGTTCTTCGGTTCGGGCATCAATAACTTCGGTGTGCAGGAAATCCTGCAGGCCCTGCTCGAATGGGCGCCGCCGCCGCAAGCGCGCAACGGCACGCTGCGCGTGGTGCAGCCGGCCGAGCCGGCATTCAGCGGTTTTGTGTTCAAGATCCAGGCCAACATGGACCCGCGGCACCGTGACCGGATCGCTTTTTTCCGCATCTGCTCCGGACGTTACCAGCCGGGCATGAAGGTCCGGCACCTGCGCACCGACCGTGAAATGAAACTGGCCAACGCACTGACCTTCATGGCCAACGAGCGCGTGGCCAGCGAAGACGCGGTGGCGGGGGACATCATCGGTATTCACAACCATGGTCAATTGCAGATTGGCGACACCCTCACCGAGGGCGAGGCGCTCGCCTACAAAGGCATCCCCTATTTCGCACCGGAATTGTTTCGCATGGCGCGCCCGAAAGACCCCTTCAAGGCCAAGCAGCTGCAAAAGGGTTTGCAGGAACTGGGTGAGGAAGGCGCCATCCAGGTGCTCACGCCGGCCTTTGGCAACACCCAGTTGCTCGGTGCGGTCGGGCCGCTGCAATTCGAGATCGTGGCACAGCGCCTGCAAAGCGAATACAAGGTCGATGCGCTTTACGACCCCGCCGATATTTACACGGCGCGCTGGCTGACCTTTCCGGACGAGGCGACGCGACGCGCCTGTGAAAAAGATCTCGCCGCGCACATGGGCAGCGATGTCGACGACAACCCCGTTTACCTCGCGCCCAACCGTTATCACCTGCAACTGGCGACGGAGCGCTGGCCCACCGTGGGTTTTCACGCCATCCGCGAGCACGGCCAAAAAATGGCGCAACGCTGAGCGCGGCTTGAACGGCTAACAAGGAGTGAGTTGAGCATGCATGGTTTGTTTTGTCGTCTGTTGACTTCCTGGGCGGCGCCGGCGGCCTTGTTGGTGTTGCTGCTTTGCGCCGGCGGCAAGCCGATGCTGGCGCAGGCCCTGGAAGAGGTGCCCTATGTGCAAACCCCGGACCGGGTGGTCGAGGGCATGCTCGACCTGGCCGGCGTGCGCTCGGGCGACTACCTGGTGGATCTTGGTTCCGGTGACGGACGCATTGTTATCACCGCCGCCCTCAAGCGCGGTACGCGCGGCCTTGGTGTGGAGATCGACCCGCGCCTGGTGGAAAAAAGCCGCGCGGTGGCCAAGCAGCTTGGCGTGGAGGCGCGCGCAGGCTTCGTTGTGCAGGATTTGTTTGCGACCGATATCCGTTCTGCCGACGTGCTGACCATGTACCTGCTGCCCGATGTGAATCTTGCGCTGCGGCCGCGCATCCTCTCCCAGATGAAACCGGGTGCGCGCATCGTGTCGCACGACTGGGACATGGGCGACTGGAAACCGGACATGAGCGTGACGCTGGATGTGCCGGAAAAGAAAATCGGACTGAAAAAAACCAGCACGCTGCATTTATGGCTGGTGCCGGCGCGTCTTGCCGGCGGCTGGCGCACCCGCGTGCCCTTGGCCCGGACCGGAGGGCCGATGGAGGTCGAGCTCGAGCTGGAGCAAAACTTCCAGGAACTCGGCGGCCGCGCCAAAGCAGGCGGGCGGGTATTCCCGATCGAGCGCGGCTTTGTGCATGGCGAGTTGCTGTTCTTCCGCTTTGGCTCGGGCGAGGATGCGCTGCTGTTCAAGGGCCGCGCCACCAACGAGCGCATCGTCGGGCGCATCACCGACGCGCAAGGCCATGAATATCCGTGGCGTGCGCTGCGCCAGAAAGCAGCCGGCCGCGGCACGGAAGGCGACAAAAAATAATCAGCTTGTGCGGCGGTGCAATGGCTTTATTTCATGCGCATTGCTGGCCGCAGCCGGAGCGATGCCTGGAAAGCCGCGACTAGCGGTCATTCCAGCCCATTTTGCCGATTCAGG
>CAMDRY010000365.1 GCA_945906975.1 Bordetella parapertussis
CCGACCGAACAGCATCCGGTGTTCTGGGAGTACGCCAACAAATCGGTCATGCCTGACGCCGTCGCCGACCTGGTCGGACCGGATGTGAAGTTCCACCACTCCAAGCTCAATTTCAAATGGAGCAACGGTGGCGAGGAGGTGAAGTGGCATTACGACATTTCCTTCTGGCCGCACACCAATTATTCGCCGCTGACAGTGGGTACCTACCTATACGACTGTGGCATGGATCAGGGACCGCTGGGCGTGATCCCGAAAAGCCACGAACTGGACCCCATGCTCACGCAGTACGACGACAAGGGCAACTGGGTGGGCTGCCTCTCCGAGCGTGACACGGCGCGGATCGATCTTTCCAAGGCCGTTTACCTAACCGGCCCGGCCGGATCGCTCACGCTGCACAATTGCCGCACCATCCACGGCTCGCCGGCGAACCAGTCCGACCTCGGTCGGCCACTGCTGCTCTACACCATGAGCTCGGCGGATGCCTTTCCCTACACCGTCAATCCGATCAAGCCCAAGCACGACCAGATGATCATCCGCGGCAAGCGCGCCGCCTTCGCCCACCATGACCCGCGGCCCTGCCTGATCCCGCCCGACTGGTCTGGCGGCTACACCTCCATCTTCTCGCTGCAACAAGAGGAGGATACGGACACGGCGCGCGGCAAAGCGATGACGATGTGAGCTTCAGGCAAGGCCTGGTATTTTCACGGCGCGAACTTCGCGCCGTTTTTATTTCAACGTCCTGCCTGTGGCCTTTTCCAGCTTTTCAATCTCTTCGGGCGCCATGGTGTAGGAATGTTCGGCATCGGGGAACTGCCCGCCCCGCACTTCCGCCGCGTAGCGCTTGAGCGCGTCGACGGCGATGCTCGAAACATCGGCATAGCGCTTAGTGAACTTGGGTTTGAACTGGTCAAACACGCCCAACAGGTCGAAGGCGAGCAGCAATTGCCCGCTGCTGGCCGGGCCCGCACCAATGCCAAACGTAAAAATATCGACTGCGGCATCGACCGCGGCCGCCACCGGCGCCGGCACCGCCTCAATCTCAAAGCCGATGCCACCGGCCTCCTGGATGGCGATGCCGTCATCGATGATCTTCAGCGCATCGTCGGCCGTCTTGCCCTGCAGCCTGAAGCCGCCGTACTGGTGCACGAAATGCGGGCACATGCCGACGTGGCTCATCACCGGCACACCGGCGTCAGCGATGGCCTTGATGATGGGAAACTTGTCGCGCCCACCCTGCATCTTGACGCAGTCGACCGCGCCCTCTTTCATGAATCGCAATGCATTCATCACCGCCAGATCGGGGTTGGGATAGCTGCCGTAGGGCATCGCCACCAGATTGAAGGTATTGGGTGCGCCGCGGCGCACCGCCTGGCAGTGCTGGATCATCATGTCCATCGTCACCGGCAGCGTATTGGAGAAGCCGTAACTCACCATACCCAGGCTGTCACCTATGCCAATGATGTCTAGCCCCGCACGCTCGGCCCACACCGCCGAGGGATAATCGGGAATGGAGGCCATCGCCAGCTTGCGCCCGGCTTTTTTTGCCGCCTTGAGGTCGGGGATGCTCAGCTTTTTACGTTCTTCGGTCATGCGGTTTTGCCCTTCGTGTTTAACTTCATCCAGTCTGTGTCACGCTCGCATGGCGGGCATGGCGCGCAATGGGGCGCAATGGGGCCTGATCACGCTAACTGCGAAAAACCTGTTTGTCTGTTCCCGAATAAAGCGCCCGGACCTGGCGTTCGACCGAATCGGCGTGCGCCGCAAGCGCCGCCTCATCCAGGTCTGCCTGCGGCCTGGGTTCATAGTCAAAATGCCCATACTTGTCCGTGCCACGCGCAAGCGTCGCGGCGTCACGCACCTTGGTCTGGCGCACATAGGTCGGGATGTATCGAATCGCCAGGCCGATGCGCCTGTCAGCGCCGCCGTTTGGCTCCGAGCCGTGCACCAGCTTGATATGGTACAGCGACATTTCCCCGGCCTTGAGGCCGATGCCAACCGCCTTTGCGCGGTCCACCTCGACGGCGATTTCCTGACCTCGCGACAGCAGGTTGTCCTTGTGAAAGGTATCCAGGTGCGGCAATTGATCGATAAGGTGGCTGCCTGGGATGAACTGCATGTAACCGTTCAAGGGCGTTGCGTCAGTGAATGCAACCCAAGCGGTAACCACGTCATCAGGGTCCAAGCCCCAGTAGGTTGAATCCTGGTGCCAGGACACAAACCCCGGATTCCCCGGCTCCTTGATGAAAAAATTCGTCGTCCAACACAGGATGTCCGGGCCGATCACGTCCTCAACCGCATCGAGGATGCGCGGGTGATGAACCAGCGCATCAACCCAGGTGAACAACAAATGTGATTTGTGCCGCCAGTTGCCCTGCAGCGGTCCGCCGGTCTTCGCCTCATGCCGCTCCAGGCAGGCGCGATAATGCGCCGCCTCGGTCTGACTCAGTACCGGCACCGGAAAACAACACCCGTCGCGCTGATAAGCGGCGACCGCGTCCGCACCAAGAATTTTCGCCACGCATCCCCCTATCACTGCATTTTCCATGGCGCTTTGCGCGCTCTGACCAGATCAAAATATAGCACCATCCCGCCCTCCTCAATGCCTGATTACTGCGCACCTCGGGGCGGTGCACCGATGCTAAGATGCAGAGGCAAAAATGCCCCACACCCCGCCATGCCCCTCCCCCACAGCCCTGACGCCGTAGCGAATTTCTCACCCGAAGACGACGTCCCGGTGCGCTACATGCAGCGCACGCGCGACTGGTATCTGGCGCTCGGTTACGACAACCCCTATCTCTGGGCGCACTACCTTGATGTTCCATTCCAGCCGCTGGTCAAGCCGCTGGCGCAAACCACGGTGGCGCTGATCACCACCGCCGCGCCCTACCAGCCCGACAAGGGCAAGCAGGGACCGGGCTCCGCCTACAATGCCGCGGCGAAGTTCTATGCCGTGTATGCGGGCGAGAGCGCGCAAGACCACGACGTGCGCATCGCACATGTGGCGATAGACCGCAAGCACACCAGCATGGAGGACGCGGGCAGCTGGTTCCCTTTACCGCTGATGCGCAAACTGGCGCAGCAAGGCCGCTTCAATCTGGCGAAACACTTTTACGGCGCGCCGACCAACCGCAGCCAGCAACACACCATCGATACCGACGCACCCGACTTGCTGGCGCGCTGCATCGCCGATGGCGTCGAGGCCGCCGTGCTGGTGCCCAACTGCCCGGTCTGCCACCAGACCCTGAGCCTCGTTGCCCGCCACCTCGAGCGACACGGCATAGCCACGGTGATCATGGCCTGCGCCCGCGACATCGTCGAGCACTGCGGCGTGCCGCGCATGCTGTTCAGCGATTTCCCGCTGGGCAACGCCGCCGGCCGGCCGCACGACCCCGCGTCACAGACCCGGACCCTGGAACTGGCGCTGCGCGTGCTCGAATCGGCGCCGGCGGCGCGCACCACGGTGCAGTCGCCGCTGCGCTGGGGTACATCGCACGACTGGAAAAGCGACTACAGCAATATCGCCAAAGTCAGCGCCGAAGAAGTGGCACGACTGCGCGCCGAGAATGATCTCGCAAAGGCCACGGCCAAAGCACTGCGCGCGCAACAGGCCTCCGGATAAAAACAACACACCGACTGGAAATCCGCGCCAGACGGACGTTTCCAGCTATTCATGCCGGCCAGCGCGGGCCAATGCGGGCCAGCGCGTGCCGATGAGCGCTCAGGCCAATTCCGGATAGGCGGCGCGCGCGCGTTGCAGCAGATCGCGGCTGCGGGCGTTGGTCTCGGCGGCAATCTGCTTTTCGTCGCCGCTCACCAGCCGCCCCTCACGCACCACGATACGCCCCTCGACCATGGTCATGCGGGCGCGGGTATTGGATCCGGCGAGCAAAAAACCGCCCAACGGATCGTCCAGCGCGCCGGCACAATCAAGGCCGCCGAGGTCGAAGGCCGCCATGTCCGCGCGCATGCCGGGGATG
>CAMDRY010000366.1 GCA_945906975.1 Bordetella parapertussis
TCGTCGATCTGCACGCGGATATTCTTGACGCGCGCTTCGATGCTCTTGGCTTCGCCGGCACCGTCGATCAGCGTGGTCTCTTCCTTGCCGATTTCGATACGCTTGGCCTGGCCGAGTTCCTTGAGGGTGATTTTTTCCAGCGTCAGGCCAACTTCCTCGGCGATCACCTGGCCACCGGTGAGGATGGCGATGTCTTCGAGCATGGCCTTGCGGCGGTCACCGAAACCGGGCGCTTTTACAGCGCAGGTTTTGAGAATGCCACGCAGGTTGTTAACCACCAAGGTTGCCAGGGCTTCGCCCTCGACGTCCTCGGCGATGATCAGCAGCGGACGGCCGGCTTTGGCCACTTGCTCCAAAAGGGGCAGGAGGTCGCGAATGTTGGAGATTTTCTTGTCGTGCAACAGCACGAAAGGATTGTCCAGGATCGCGATCTGCTTGTCCGGGGTGTTGATGAAGTAAGGCGACAGGTAACCGCGGTCGAATTGCATGCCCTCGACCACTTCGAGCTCGCTTTGCAGCCCCTTGCCATCTTCAACGGTGATAACGCCTTCTTTGCCGACTTTGTCCATCGCATCAGCGATGATCCTGCCGACTTCGGCATCGGAGTTGGCCGAAATGGAGCCAACCTGGGCGATCTCTTTGCTCGTGGTGCAGGGCTTGGAAATCTTTTTCAGCTCCTCGACGATGGCGGCAACAGCCTTGTCGATGCCACGTTTGAGGTCCATCGGGTTCATGCCGGCGGCAACGAACTTCATGCCTTCGCGCACGATGGCCTGGGCCAGAACGGTTGCAGTCGTGGTGCCGTCACCGGCCACATCAGAGGTCTTGGAAGCCACTTCCTTGACCATCTGCGCGCCCATGTTCTGGAACTTGTCCTTGAGTTCGATCTCTTTGGCGACCGATACACCGTCTTTGGTGATGGTGGGGGCGCCAAACGAGCGCTCAAGCACTACATTGCGGCCCTTGGGGCCGAGGGTCACTTTTACAGCATTGGCAAGGATGTTCACGCCCTCGAGCATCTTGATGCGTGCATCCTCATGGAAACGTACGTCTTTAGCAGCCATATTTCACTCCTGAGATTCTGAATTGGATTGCTGATTGATATCCGAACGAATAGCCGAAAGCGCTGATTAAGCGCCTTTCTTGCCAGCCGCTGCGCCTTCCACAACGCCCATGATGTCTTCTTCGCGCATCACGAGGAGCTCTTCGCCGTCAACTTTGACAGTCTGGCCAGAGTACTTGCCGAACAAAACACGGTCGCCAACCTTGAGGTCGACGGCATGCTGCTTGCCGGCGTCATCACGTTTGCCCGGGCCCACGGCCAGAACTTCGCCCTGATCGGGCTTTTCACCGGCGCTGTCAGGAATAACGATGCCGCTGGCGGTTTTGCGCTCTTCTTCGAGACGCTTGACGATGACACGGTCGTGCAAGGGACGGATTTTCATGAGAAAGCTCTCCTCTATCCTAATTTTGTTAATAATCAAATAGTTACATACAGGGTGTTTGTAACCGGAATGCCTGGGTGCCAATGCGCCAGCGTAATTCCACGATAATGGGGAATACTGCTAGCACTCACCTCATGCGAGTGCTAATGATATAGGCGAACCAGCCCGAATTCAAGAGTAAGCGGCGCAAATACCCGAAAACCGGCGCCTATCAAGCCTGGCGCAGGCCTACTCTTGCCCGCAAACCCATAAACAAACACAGACTGGCATACTGCCCGGCCATGCACAGTCCCGGCCGCAAATTGATCTCCCTGCACGGCGCCGTGCGCCGCGCGCTCCACCTATTGCTCCCATACCTTTGCGCTGGCGCGCTACTAGGCCCTGCCACAGCTGCGGCGGCCGATCGCTTGCCCCGGTCAATCCAGCAGGCCCTGGCCGCCGCCAACATCCCCGCCGGCAATGTCGCCCTATTTGTCCAGGAACTGGGCCGCCCCCGCGCCGATCTGGTTCACAACGCCGACACGCCGATGAACCCGGCCTCGACGATGAAGCTGGTCACCAGCTTCGCCGCGCTGGAGTTGCTCGGCCCGACCTATAGCTGGAAAACCGAATTTCTCGCCACAGTACCGGTACGCAACGGCGTGCTCGAAGGAGACCTGGTCATAAAAGGCTACGGCGACCCCAAGATGACCGTGGAAAATTTCTGGCTGGCACTGCGCAAACTGCGCGCCCTCGGCGTGCGCGAAATCCGCGGCGACCTGGTGCTAGACCGCAGCTGGTTCGAGACCGGCGAAACCGACCCCACCCGCTTCGACAACGAGCCGCTGCGACCCTATAACGTCGCACCTGATGCCTTACTGGTCAATTTCAAGTCTGTACGCTTTCAGTTTGTGCCCAATCTGGCGAACCGCACAATCAGCGTCGCCTATGAACCGCAGATGGCGCAGCTGGAGGTGGCGCCGCAGGTGCGCCTTACCGAGGGCGAATGCGGCGACTGGCGCGCCGGACTCAAAGCGGACTTTCGCGCTGATGGCGCGGCCATGCGCGCCGGCTTTTCCGGCACCTACCCGGCCAGTTGCGGCGAGCGCACCTGGAATGTGAGCCTGTTCAGCCACCCCAACTACGTATTCGGGGTGTTCAAACAACTCTGGCAGGAATCGGGCGGCAGCATCCGCGGCAAGGTGCGCGACGGCGGCGCCCCGCCCGGTTCGCAACTGCTGTTTTCCACCGAGTCGCCATCCCTGTCCGAAGTGGTTCGTGACATCAACAAGTTCAGCAACAACGTCATGGCACGCCAGCTGTTTCTCTCGCTCTCGGCCGAGACGCTGAAGCAGCCGGGCCGCAACGACCGCTCCTTTGACGTGGTGCGCTCCTGGCTGCTGCAGCGCGGACTGGACCTGCCAGGGTTGGTGATGGACAACGGCTCCGGGCTCTCGCGCGCCGAGCGCATCAGCGCCGGCGGCATGGCGCGCCTGCTCGAGGCCGCGTTCCAGAGCGCGGTAATGCCCGAATTCATCGCCTCGCTGCCGCTGGTGGCCTTGGACGGCACCATGCGCAGACGCCTCAAATCCGAAAGCGTCGCAGGCCGTGCGCACATCAAGACCGGCTCCCTGATGGACGCGAACACCATGGCCGGCTACCTGCTCGACCAAAGCGGCCGCCGCCACGTAGTCGTGTTCTTCATCAATCACCCCAATGCCCGTCAGGGCCAGGCGGCCCAGGACGCCCTGCTCAAATGGGTCTATGAAAGCGCTGCGCCGAAATGAAATTTTGCGTCGAGGATGCGGCCGCGGCCGATCTTGAAGCCCTGGCCGGCCTGCTGCACGAGCTGTTCACGCAGGAAACAGAATTCAGCCCCGATCGCGACAAGCAGTTACGCGCCCTCGCCATGTTCATCGACGAGCCATCGCTGGGCAGATTGTTCGTTGCGCGTGACCTTGCGCTTGGCCGCGTCGTCGGCATGGCCAGCCTGCAATTCGAAATCAGCACCGCGCTTGGCGGACGTGCCGCCCGGGTCGAGGATGTCGTCGTAACTGCATCGCAACGCGGTCGCGGCATCGGCAAGCAGTTGTTGCAACACCTGATCGCTTTCGCCCGCGAAGAAGGATTGCTGCGGCTGTCGCTGCTTACCGACCACGACAACCTCACCGCGCAGGGGCTTTACGCGCGCTTCGGTTTTATCCGCTCAGCGATGATTCCGATGCGGCTTGTGCTCGATACCGGCAGCGCCACACCGCGGAACCCCCTCCCCCTTGCCGGGGGGGGGCTTGGGGAGAGGGTGAAACGGCGCAGGTTTTAAGCTACGTGCGTTTGCGAACATCCCCCGCTCCCTGTCCCTCCCCCGCAAGGGGGGAGGGGAACCTGCTAAGAATTGATGACGATGCCCTTGCGTTTTTGCAAGGTCAGCCAGCCGCGCAGCACGCGGTAAAGCACCCAGATACCGACGCCAGCGCTCATGCCTATGGAAATAGGAATGCCCAGCAGCGTCAACCAGAACAGCACGATGATGCACAACCACATCAGCGTGAACC
>CAMDRY010000367.1 GCA_945906975.1 Bordetella parapertussis
CAGGCGTGTCGCGGTGCTGACCGCGAGGGCGCGCAGTTTGCCGCTTTGGATCAGCGGCAGCGTGGTCGAGGAGGCGATGAAGGAAAAGCCGATGCGTCCGGAAAGTAAATCGGTCATTTGCGGATTGGCGCCCTGGTAGGGCACGTGCAGCATTTTCACTTTGGCGGCGGAGGCCATCACTTCGGCGGTGAGGTGCGACAACGAGCCCACGCCGTTGGAGCCATAGGACACCGCGCCCGGCTTGCCGCGCGCGTACTCGATGAACTCCTTCATGTTCTTTGCCGGTATGGCGTCCGGGTTGGTGACCAGCACATTGGGCAGGCTGCCCATGATGCCGACAAAGCGAAAGTCAGACTCCGGGTCGTAGTTGAGCTTGCCGTACAAGGGTTTGTTGATGGCGAGGATGGCCTGGCCGGCGACGAGCAGGGTGTAGCCGTCGGCCGGGCTGCGTGCGACAAACTCGGCGGCGATGTTGCCGCCGGCGCCAGGCTTGTTCTCGACCACCACCGGCTGGCCAAGCTGCGCCGCCAGTGCGGTGGCGTTGATGCGCGTCATCACATCGGCCGGGCCGCCGGCGGCAAAGGGCACCACCACGCGCAGCGGCTTGTCCGGGTAGCTTTGCGCCCAGCTTGCGGCCGTGGTGAGGCAAAGCGCGACGGCGAGCACGAGGACTTGCAGGCGGGCAGGCGTGATGCTGGTGTGAAAACGCGGCATGGCAGAACTCCTGAAGCGTTGCCCCTACAGGAAGGGGTGACGATGCCTTCAATGATATAGGGGTTTGCGCCCGTCCTTCAACAAGTGTACGCCGCAGTATCGCAGTTGACACGGTATTGGGCCGCCCCTAAAGTGGATTTAGCGTACTGAGGCCTCTTTTGGGGATAAGGTGGTGTCATTGCGAGCGTAGCGAAGCAATCGCGTCGTTCTTGCGATGTGCCGGACAATGCGATGAGATTGCGACGAGATTGCGTCGTCGCTGCGCTCCTCGCAATGACCGGCATTTTTAATTTCAAAATCGTTTTTGATTCGCGGAAGTGCAAAACATGGGTATTGGCAGCGACCTCTCCAATCGTGTGGTGGTGATCACCGGCGCCGCCGGTGACATCGGCTTTGCCATGGCGCGGCGCTTTGCCCGCGCTGGCGCGCGTCTCGCGCTGCTCGAGCGCGACGCCGCCGCGCTACAGACGCGCTGCGAGGGCGCGCTGGGCGAGGCATTGCCGCTTGTCATCGCCTGCGATATGGCCGATGCCGCCGCACTGCGAGCCGCGGTGCAGCGCATTGCCGCCCATTACGGCGCCATTCATGTTTTGGTGAACAACGCCGCCGCCGTGACAGCGAAAAACAGCGTCGCCGATTTGCCGCTGGCCGACTGGCAGCAGGCGTTTGCCGTGAACGTCACCGGTGCTTTTTTGCTGGCGCAGGCGGTGATCCCGCACATGCGCGCCGCCGGCGGTGGCGTGGTGCTCAACATTGCCTCACAGATGGGGCACGTCACCGCGGCCGGACAGGCGGCCTATAGCGCAAGCAAGGCGGCGCTGCTGTCGCTGACGCGTTCCATCGCCGTTGATCACGCCGCCGATGGCGTGCGCGCGGTGAGCCTGTCACCCGGCGCGGTGATGACCGGGCGCCTTACCGCGCGTTACGGCAGCGAAGCGGCGGTCAACGACGCGCTCGCCGGCCGCCATCCGCTGGGGCGCATAGGCACGGCCGATGAAATCGCCGAATCGGCTTTGTTCCTGGTTGGCGATGGCGCGGCCTTCGTGTCGGGCGCCGACTTGCTGGTGGACGGCGGCTACACCGCGGTTTAGGCGCGGCAGATGGCTGAAAACCCGCGCCCATGGCCGGTTTCCAGCCTATGCGGCACCCGTCTGGGCGGCTAAAAATCGACCGCTGCGAGCGCCTGCGTTATCGCAGCCGCAGCCGCGGTGGTGGCGGTGATCATCCCGGGAAGTTTTTTCGCGGTGATGCGAAAGCGCGGCACGGCAATGGCGATGCAGTGCTGCACGTCTGCGCGCAAGCTGATCGGCGCGGCCACACCCCAGACGCCCTCGTCGCGCTCCTCGTCGGTGAGGGCGTAGCCGTCGCGCCGGATGCGCTCGAGCGCTTTGAGCAGTGCCGCGCGCGTGCCCAGCGTTTTGGGGGTGTAGCGCTGCGGTTTGAGTAACTTCATCAGCGGCGTGCGCTCCGGCTCGGGCGCGAAGGCGAGCAGCAGTTTTGCGCTGCCGGTCGCCGGCCAGGGCAGCAACTGGCTGCGCGTGTAGCTGATGGCCACGCGGTGGCGGCTCTCGATGCGGTCGAGCGTGATCATTTCATGACCGACGCGCTGGTTGAGCACCACCAGTTCGCCGTAGCGTTCGGAGAGCGAGGCGAGGTGCGGCGCGGCGATGCGGATGACCGAGGTGTGGGAACGGGCCACGCGGGCGAGCGCAAACACGCGCGGACCGAGCCGGTAGCCGCCGCCGCCGCGCGCATCCTCGATGATCAGCGCATAGCCGCGCAGGCTGGAGACATAGCGGTAGATGGTGCTGCGCGGCATGGTGAAGTGCGCGGCAATATCGTTGACCGTCCAGACCGGTTGCTCTTCGCTGAACAGCAGCAGGATGTCGATGGCGCGGTCGGCTGTCGCGTTGGCCGATCCGGCTGCGCTGCGCCCCGCGGTTTTTGGCCGCTTCTCAATCAATGGCGTTCTCGGGCATTCTGCAGCATTCTCAAACGATGGGATTCTCAATTAATGAATTGACATTCTCATTATACTGCACAACAATTTCGCATCCTGGCGATGTGCGCAACGATGTGCGCAAAAATGATGTGGGCAATAACGTGGGCAACAATAACGTGCGCGCGAGAGTTTCCCCCGCGTCCTGCTTCAACCCCACTCGAATAGCGGCCACGTCCGGACACAGGCTGCAAGGCCAACAAGGAGGAACAGGCATGGCGAAACTTCCCGATGCACAACTGTCGCATATCGGTCTGCGGGTGGGCAACCTGCCGCTGATGATCGCGTTCTACGAGCGCGCGCTGGGATTGGTGCTGACCGACAAGGGCTCGCTGGGCGGCCGCGACCTCGCCTTTTTGTCGCGCAACCCGGAAGAGCATCACCAGGTGGTGATGGTTCATGACCCGGCGAGCACGGAGCCGCTTTCAAGCGCGCAGCAAATCTCCTTCAAGCTCAAAACGCTGGAGGACTTGCGCACGTTTTATGCCGAACTGCAGGCGCAAAAAATAAGCGGCCTTGATGCGCGCGACCACGGCAACAGTTGGAGCCTTTATTTTTTCGATCCCGAAGGCAACAAGATCGAGCTTTACCTGCCCACCCCCTGGCATGTCAGCCAGCCCTGGCGCGCAGCGCTGGACCTGGCCATGCCGGCCGATGCGATTCTGGCGCAGACGGCGCAACGCATGAAAGAAAACCCGACCAGCCGTCCGGTGGCCGAATGGACCGCGGCGATGCGCGAGCGGCTCGCCTGATTCGCCCCGGGCTCAGACTGTCTTACGCAGGCATCTGACTGCTAGCACAGCCAAACATCTGAACAGACCCGCCGCGGCAGGCCGCGGCGCAAACCCATAACAAGTAAGAAGCCAAGAGGAGGAGCATCATGTCCACGCCCGCGACACCCACCACACCCAACACAGCCGAACACCGCTCGATCTGGACGCACATGATGAAGCTGCCGTTTCGTCAGGACTGGATTATGGCGGGGGGCATCAACACCCGTTACGCGCAGGCCGGTTCGTCCGACAAGCCGGCGTTGCTGATGCTGCACGGCACGGCCGGCAGCTGGGAGGGGTTTTCCGCCAACCTCGCCGCGCACGCGCCGCATTTCAATTGCTTTGCCATCGACATGATAGGCAGCGGTTTTTCCGACAAACCGGATCGCGACTACGAGATCGCCGACTATGTGCGGCACGCCAAGGACTTTCTTGATGCGGTGGGCGTCAAGCGCAGCTCCATCATGGGCTGCTCGCTC
>CAMDRY010000368.1 GCA_945906975.1 Bordetella parapertussis
GGTAGTCACGGGGATGATGAGATTGCTTCGCTGCGCGCGCAATGACAAGGAGGGTGCCTATTTCAAGCGTTGTTAGTTCCCTTCAAATTGGTTTTTATCATGATTGTCTGTGCTTATTCGGGTTGGTTAAAAATAAGAAAATGTTGTCATTGCGAGGAGGCGAAGCCGACACGGCAATCTTGTGGCATTGCGACGGCAGTCACGGGGATGATGAGATTGCTTCGCTGCGCTCGCAATGACAAGGAGGGTGCCTATTTCAAGAGTTGTTAGTTCCCTTCAAATTTCGGTTTTCGTTTTGCGGCGAACGCCTCGAAGGCGCGGGTGAAATCCTGCGTCTGCATGCAAATCGCCTGCGCCTGCGCTTCGGCCTCGATTGCTTCATCGAGGCCCATATTCCATTCCTGGTGCAGCATTTTCTTGGTCATGCCGTGGGCAAAGGCCGGGCCTTCGGCCAGGGTCCTGGCCATCGCCTGCGCCTCGGCCAGCAAGTTCTCGCCGATGCATAGTTTATTGAAAAATCCCCAGGCCAGCCCTTCTTCGCCGCCGAGGCTGCGGCCGCTGTACAAAAGCTCGGAGGCGCGGCCCTGGCCGACCAGGCGCGGCAGCAGCGTGCAGGCGCCCATATCGCAGCCGGCGAGGCCGACGCGCGTGAACAGGAAGGCCACTTTCGCCGCTGTCGTGCCGTAACGCAGATCCGAGGCGAGCGCGATCATCGCGCCGGCCCCGGCGCAGATGCCGTCTATGGCCGAGATGACAGGCTGCGGGCAGTTGCGCATGGCCTTGATGAAGTCACCGGTCATGCGCGTGAACTCAAGCAGTTCGGGCATGCTCATTTTGGTCAGCGGACCGATGATCTCGTGCACATCGCCGCCGGAGCAGAAGTTGCCGCCGGCGCCGCCAAACACCACGGCGCGCACATCGGTGGCGTATTGGAGGCTGCGAAACAGGTCGCGCAGTTCGGCGTAGGAATCAAAGGTCAGCGGGTTCTTGCGCTCGGGGCGGTTGAGCGTGATGGTCGCGACATGGCCCTCGACCTGCCAGAGGAAGTGTTCGGCCTGGTGCGTGGCGAAGGCGCGCTTGTGCTGGGCGATACTCATGGCTGTGTCCTTGTGTTGTGCTGTGCCGCGGTGGCGGTAACTTTACCGTCCCGGGCGAGTGCCTGCTTGAGCTCGCCCAGCAGGCCGTGCAGTTGCTTGCGGTCTTTCTCTCCGAGCTCGCCAAACAGGCCTGCGACCCATTGTTCGTGCTCGTGGGCCATGCGCTGGAAGGCCTTGCGCCCGCCTGCGGTGAGCTTGACGATGTAGGCGCGCCGGTCCTGCGGCAGGCCCTCGCGCGTCACCAGGCCTTCCTTGACCAGCTGGTCGGTGACGCCGGTGACGTTGCCGCCGGTGACCATCAGGCGTTTGGAAATCTCGCCCATCTTGAGGCCCTCGGGATGGCGCTCGAGCTGGGCCATCAGGTCAAAGCGCGGCAGGGTGCAGTCAAAATTTTCGCGCAGGCGCGCGCGGATGCGCCCTTCTATGAGGTTGGTGCAGGTCAGCAGGCGCAGCCACAGGCGCAGCGCATCATGGTCGCTGCCGCGCGCGCGCGATTCCTGGTCGACGGATGCCGCGTTTATGGGTGCACTTTCGGCCGGCGTGTGTGCGCCCACCTTTGTGCCCAAGCGCGGGCTCATCCGTTGGATCAAGCGTGTGCTCACCCTTGTGCTCACATCAGCTCCCCGCCGGCCACGGCGATGGACTGGCCGGTGATGGCTTCGGACCCGGGCAGCAGCAGCCACATCACGGCGTTGGCGACTTCGGCCGCTTGCACCATGCGCCCCTGCGGATTGCCGGCGGTGAGGACGGCGCGCGCTTCGGTTTCGCTCTTGCCGGTTTTGGCAACGATGTTGGCGAGGGCGCCGGCGACGATGTCGGTTTCGGTATAGCCGGGGCAAACGGCGTTGACGGTGACGCCCGATTTGGCCGTTTCGAGGGCAAGCGCGCGGGTCAGGCCGATGACGCCGTGCTTGGCGGCGCAGTAGGCGGCGACATAGGCGTAGCCCTTGAGCCCGGCGGTGCTGGCGATGTTGACGATGCGGCCGGAGCGGCGCGCCAGCATGCCCGGCAACACTTCGCGGCTGCACAGGTAGGTTCCGGTGAGATTGACCCCCAGCATGGCGTTCCAGACATCGGTTCCGGTTTTGCCGAACGGCGCGCTGACGGCCTGGCCGGCGTTATTGACCAGGATGTCGATGCCGGCAAAACGCTCAAGTATGGTTTTGAATGCGGCTGCGACGGCGGTCTCATCGCTGATGTCGGCGCAGACGGTGAGGGCGTCGGGCATGTCTTTGGCCTGCGCTTGCAGTCGCGCCAGATCGCGGCCGATCAGCGCCACGCGGGCGCCCTGGGCCACCAGCGCGGGGGCGATGGCCGCACCGATGCCACGACCGGCGCCGGTTACGACGGCAGTTTTGCCCGTCAGCGGTTTGTCCATCGGGTGTTTCCGGGAAAGGCAGGCAACATGGGTGGCATGGTTGACATGGGTGGCATGGTTGACATGGGCACGGGAGGAAATGCAGGCCGAAATTAGTTTAAACCTAAATTATCCCGGCGAACAGCCGTGCGCAGCGCCGATCAAGCCGGCGCGCGCGCAGGTGGGGGCGCCTAGCCGAGGCGCGACAGGAAGCCGCTCAGCAGCGCATTGAAGGCGGCCGGCTGCTCAATGTTGGAAATGTGCGCCGCCGCGGCAATGATGGCCAGTTCCGAGCCGGGCATGGCCTCATGGATGATGCGGGCCATGGCCACCGGCGTGCCCTGGTCATCGGCGCCGACGATGACAATCGTCGGACATTGGATTTCTTTCAGGCGGGCCGTTGAATTGATATGCGGCAGGGCCTGGCAGCAACCGCCGTAGCCGGCCACCGGCGTGCTGTGGATCATCTGGCCGACGGTTTTCATCAGCTCAGGGTTGGCGGCGCGGAACGGCTCGGTAAACCAGCGCGAGAGTGTCGCATCGACCACCGCCGCCATGCCTTTTTCCTGCGTGATGCGCACGCGCTCCATCCAGTTCGCCAGGGCGTTTTCGCCGTAGAAGCTGGTGGTGTCGCACAGGGCGAGGCTTTTGAACATGCCGGGGTATTTGAGTGCAAAGGTCTGGCCGATCATGCCGCCCATGGACAGGCCGACAAAATGCGTCTGCTTCACGCCCAGGCCCTCGAGCAAGGCCTTGAGGTCGTCGGCAAGCGTGCCCAGCGTGTAGGCGCCGGCGGGTGCGCCGCTCTGGCCGTGGCCGCGCGTGTCGTAGCGCAGCACGGTGAAATGTTTCGACAGCGCGGCGGCCTGCTCATCCCAGGAGCTGAGGTTGCAGGCGAGCGAGTGGCTGAAGGTGATCCACGGGCCGCTGCCCTCGACGGTGTAGTTGGTTTCGATGCCGTTGGTGCTTATTTTCATGGCGCGCTTCTGATTAGGGTTGGATTCGGATCGTGCGCCGATGCTAGCACAGCGCCGGCGCGGTTTTTCCAGCCGGCGCTGTGCTCAGGTGAGTCCCAGCGCGGCTTTTTGTTTGGCGATCAGCTCGCCTATGCCCAGCTCCGCCAATGCCAGCAGCCGGTCCATTTCGAGGCGCGAAAAAGGCGCGCCTTCGGCGGTGCCCTGCACTTCGACAAAGCCGTTTGATCCGGTCATCACTACGTTCATGTCGGTGTCGCAGGAGGAGTCTTCCGGGTAGTCCAGATCGAGCACGGGCACGCCCCCGACCACGCCGACCGACACGGCGGCGATGTGGTCGCGAATCGGCGAGACGGGAATGAGCCCGCCCTTGAGAAGCGTGGCAATGGCGTCATGCAGCGCGACAAAGCTGCCGGTGATGGCCGCGGTGCGCGTGCCGCCGTCGGCCTGCAGCACGTCGCAGTCCAGTTGTATGGTGCGCTCACCGAGGGCGGTGAGGTTGGTGATGGCACGCAGGCTGCGGCCGAT
>CAMDRY010000369.1 GCA_945906975.1 Bordetella parapertussis
ATCGCCACACTGCCGCCCGCCTAAACCCTGCAGCGCCGGGAAAAGGTGACATTTTCATCACCAAAACAAGCTTGAAAGCCCCGACTGGCGGGGATTTTGGAGAATAAATTGGCTTGATTTTTGAACAACGCGATCGATAGGCCGCGTCCTTCGCCGGCAAAAAGCAGCGCTACAGAGCGACCGCGAACGCGCAACCCGTCTTCGCCTTGACATCCTCCAACGTGACGCCGGGGTGGAGCTCCTTGAGCACCAGTCCCTGCCCGTGCACCACCTCGAACACGCACAAGTCGGTGATGATCATGTTGACCACGCCCTTGCCTGTGATCGGCAGCGTGCATTGCGTCAGGATTTTGGGCGTGCCGTCCTTGGCGCAGTGCTCCATCAACACGATCACACGACGCACACCCGATACCAGGTCCATGGCACCGCCAGGACCCTTGACCATCTTGCCCGGCACCATCCAATTGGCAAGGTCACCGTTATCGGCAACCTCAAGACCGCCGAGTATCGACAGGTCGATGTGGCCG
Organism: Bordetella parapertussis; assembly: GCA_945906975.1. The sequence continues at coordinate 528 of CAMDRY010000369.1, forward strand.
CCGCGGATCATCGCAAATGAATCGGCACTGGAAAAAAAGCTCGACCCGGGCAGCGTGGTGATGGTCTGCTTGCCGGCGTTGATCAGATCCGGATCGAGATCCGCCTCGGTCGGAAACGGGCCTATGCCCAACAGGCCGTTTTCCGATTGCAGCGTGACCTTGACGCCCGCGGGAATGTAGTTGGCCACCAAAGTCGGGATGCCGATGCCCAGGTTGACGTAATAGCCATCGCGCAATTCCATACCGGCGCGCTTGGCCATCAGCTCGCGTATGGGCGAATCTTTTTTCGAACCGCCGGCGCCTGAAACGGTTTTGAACTCGATGCGCTTTTCGTACTTCGCTCCCTGGACGATGCGGTCGATGTAAATGCCCGGCGTATGGATGTTGTCCGGGTCGAGCGTGCCCACCTCGACCAGTTCCTCGACTTCGGCCACGGTGGTCTTGCCGCAGGTGGCGATCATCGGGTTGAAGTTGCGCGAGGTCTTGCGATACACCAGATTGCCCAGCGCGTCCCCCTTCCATGCCTTGACGATGGACACATCGGCGCGAATGCTTTCCTCGAGGACGTATTCCTTGCCATCGAAGGCCCGTGTGTCCTTGTCTTCGGCCAGCTTGGTGCCAAAGCCGGTGCGCGTATAAAACCCGGGGATGCCGGCGCCGCCGGCGCGCAGCTTTTCTGCCAGCGTGCCCTGCGGCGTGAGCTCAAGCTCGAGCTCATTGGCCAACACCTGTCGCTCGAACTCTTTGTTTTCCCCGACGTAAGATGCGATGACTTTTTTCACCTGCCGTGATTTAAGCAAAAGGCCCATGCCAAAGTCATCTACGCCGGCATTGTTGCCGACAATGGTCAGGCCCTTGGTGCCGCTCTCGACCAGAGCCTCGATGAGGTTTTCCGGAATGCCGCACAAACCGAAACCGCCGGCGGCGATGGTCATGTTGTCGTTCAGCAGGCCCTTCAGGGCGGACTTGGCGTCCGGGTAGACTTTGCTCATTGCGTGCTCTCACCAGGTAGTTGTGACTGAGGGTCGAATTGTAGGGGAAAACCGCGCCAAGTCCGAGTTCGGCCAGAGGCACGCGCCCCCCCAGCTGTTGGCTGAAAAACCGTATCAGGTGGCGTTTCCAGCCTATTGGCTGGCGCTGGCTGGCGCGCCCAAGAATCAAGTGCAGCCGATTCTTCGGACCATGCAGCACAAACGGCTTCAGCGCATTACCAAACAGCGCACGGCGTGGCCTGGACGACCTTGTTGGCTGGCGTCGAATCGCGCCGGGTTAATTGTTGCGCTTATTGAAGTTCTTGTAGATCTGCTCAGCCGCTTCCAGCGTGCGCGCCTCCCGCGCGAGTTGCGCCGCGACACTGGCATCGGCATTGGCGCTCTTGTCACCACGCCTCGCCGCCAGGTTGCCGGCGCGCAGGATGCGGTTTGCGACCTCCTCCTGACTCCGCGCCGGCGGCTCCTGTGGTGCCGCGTAAGCCAGACCAAGAAAGCCGCACAACATGATCAATGCGAGTGTCGCCTTCATGCGTTTTTCCCCTCTATCCTGTTCAGAATATTTTAATGCGCGTGCAACGAACCGCTTCGCCGCCAAGCCCATACCCGTGCAGAGTGCCTTAAGCCGGCCGGTTTGCACAGCGGCGAAGCACCCTACATTGCTATTTTAAGCACCAAAACGCCAATAAATTGGCACGAACCCGGTCAATTTTCCGGCAGCCAACCCTTGCCCAGCATGCAGGCTTTGTTGAGTTCGGTTTCTGCCGCAATGTCTCCCGCGGCGGTCTGGCGGATATCGAAACTGCACGCTTCTACCGCCTGGTCCAAGGCCGCCTGCGCCTGTTCAGGCGAACCGAACTGGCGCACCGCCTCACCCGGCTTACCCTGCCACAAAAAATGCACGACCGGTGGCACGGACGCGGTAGCGCATCCACACAGCAATAACACCCCCGCCAAAGAAGCAAACCTCATGGCATTTCTCCGACAACCCGCCTGATCTGATCGGGCAAGGGCTGTGACTTGCCCAGGGCATAGTTGACCCAGACGATTTTTGCGCCTCCCTCGGCGTAGACCGTTCGCGGATCATAACTTGGGCGCATTTCGATCCAGCTTTCCATGCTTGTACGTCCGACCGTGCCGATGTAGGTCTTGACCTCGACATTGCCCGGATAATTGAGCTGCTTGAGAAAGGTGCAGCTGGCATTGACGATCACCGGCCCCTCCTCGCGCGGACCGACCGGATAACCGAGGCTGTCGAACCAGTCGATACGCGCCTGCTCCATGTAGCGGAAATAAATGGTGTTATTGACGTGCCCGACCGAGTCAAGATCCCCCCAGCGAATCGCAATCACATCGGTGTGCACCAGCTTGCGTTTGTGCATCATGGCGGCATTTCATCCTGAACGGGGCGCTGTTTTGGGTGACGCAAAGGGCAACGCAAACACCCGCAAATGGGAAAGCGGGCGAAAGGCTGAGCGCTGCATTATATAATCGACGGCAAATCCGCCACCGAAAGACAAAGACACTATGACCGGAGACGCTGTGAATCCGCGCGAATCAATGGACTACGATGTGCTCATCGTCGGCGGCGGCCCCGCCGGCCTGGCCGCAGCCATCCGGCTCAAGCAGCAGGCCGCGCAAAAGGGCGTCGAGGTGGGGGTCTGCGTCATTGAAAAGGGCTCCGAAATCGGCGCCCACATCCTTTCTGGTGCCGTGATGGATCCCCGCGCCATCAGCGAGCTCATACCCGACTGGAAGGCCGCCGGCGCACCGCTCAATATCGCAGTCAGCGAAGACCGCTTCCTGTTCCTGTCCGAATCAGGATCGACGCAAATTCCCGGCGCACTGCTTCCGGCTTGCTTCCAGAATCACGGCAATTACGTCGTCAGCCTCGCCAATGTGTGCCGCTGGTTGGGTGCCAGGGCGGAGGAGCTTGGCGTGGAAATCTACCCCGGCTTTGCCGGCGCGGAAGTCTTGTTCAACGCCGATGGCAGCGTCAAGGGCGTGGCCACCGGTGATATGGGCGTAGGCCGCGACGGGCAGCCCACAGACCAGTACCAACGCGGCATGGAACTGCTGGCGAAATACACGGTGTTTGCCGAAGGCTGCCGCGGACACCTTGGCAAGCAGTTGATGGAACGCTTCGAACTAAGCAAAGACGCCGACCCGCAGGTTTATGGCATCGGCTTCAAGGAGTTGTGGGAAATCGACCCATCAAAGCACCAGCCCGGCCTGGTGGTGCATACGGCAGGCTGGCCGCTTGCCTCGGATACCTATGGCGGCTCCTACCTTTATCATATGGAAGACAACCTGGTGTCGGTAGGTTTTGTCGTCGGTCTGGCCTACCAGAACCCGTATCTGTCGCCCTACGAAGAGTTCCAGCGCTACAAGACACACCCGGCGATTCGCGGCTACTTCGATGGCGCAAAGCGCGTGTC
>CAMDRY010000370.1 GCA_945906975.1 Bordetella parapertussis
CGCTCGAAGCGCGTGTTGGCGCGACCCTCGAGCCCGCCGGCGGCGGCAGGCTTGGCAGCGGTCCTGCGCGAGCCCGAGGCGCGTTTGCCCTCGGTGGCTTTACGCAGCATCACCTGCCGCTCACCCTTCAACACCGCGCGACTCGCCTCGGTCAGCTTGAGCGACCCGTAGCTGTCATGGTCGGTCATCAAAAAACCAAGTGCAATGAGTTGACGGAACACCGCACGCCAGGCTTTTTCATCGAGCTCCTTGCCGATGCCAAACACACTGAGCTTGTCGTGTTCCCACTGTTTCACCTTGTCATTGTCGTGCCCGAGCAGCACGTCCACCAGATGACCGGCGCCAAAACGCTGGCCGGTGCGAAACGCGCAGGACAAGGCCTTGCGCGCGGCCTCGGTGCCGTCCCACACTTGCGGCGGCTCAAGGCACACGTCACAGTTGCCACAGGGCGCGGACGGCTCGCCAAAATAATCAAGCAGGCGCACACGACGGCAACTGGTGCTCTCGGCAAGGCCCAGCAGGGCATCGAGCTTGGCACCGGCGATGCGCTTGATCTGGTCGGGCGACTCCGAGGTGTCTATCATGCGCCGTTGGTTGACCACGTCACCCAGGCCGTAGGCCATCCAGGCATCGGCGGGCATGCCGTCACGGCCGGCGCGGCCGGTTTCCTGGTAATAGCCCTCTATGCTCTTGGGCAGATCCAGGTGCGCGACAAAGCGCACATCGGGTTTGTCTATGCCCATGCCAAAAGCGATGGTCGCGGTCATCACAATGCCATCCTCACGCAAAAAGCGGGATTGGTTCATCGCGCGTGTTTGCGTATCCATGCCGGCGTGATAGGGCAGCGCGCTGATGCCCTCCTCCTCCAGCCACGCAGCGGTCTCCTCGACCTTGCGCCGCGACAGGCAGTAAATGATGCCGGCATCACCCGGGTGCTCGGTCTGCAAAAAATTCAGCAACTGCGCGCGGGCATTGCCCTTTTCAACGATGCGGTAACGAATGTTGGGGCGGTCGAAGCTGGAAACAAACAGGCGCGATCCGGTGAGGTTGAGGCGCTCGATGATCTCGGCGCGGGTGATTTCATCGGCGGTGGCGGTGAGCGCGATGCGCGGCACATCGGGGAAGCGCTCGTGCAGCGTCGACAGCTGCATGTACTCGGGCCGGAAATCGTGCCCCCACTGCGACACGCAATGCGCCTCGTCAATGGCAAAGAGCGCCACGCCGACCGAAGCGTTCAAGCGCTCGAGCAGGTTGAGAAAGCGCCCGGTCAGCAGGCGCTCGGGCGCGACATAGACAATGTCGCACTCCCCGGCGAGCAGCGCATCCTCGACGCCGCGGGCCTCTTCCGCCGACTGCGTTGAGTTGAGAAAGGCCGCCTTGACACCGGCCTCGAGCAGCGCTGCGACCTGGTCTTGCATCAGCGCGATCAGCGGCGAAATGACGATGCCCGGACCGTGACGCAGCAGCGCCGGGATTTGATAGCACAAGGATTTTCCGCCGCCCGTGGGCATCAGCACCAGGCAGTCGCCGCCGCCCAGCACGTGATTGACGATCTCGCCCTGGGCGCCGCGAAACGCCGGATAGCCAAAGACCTCCTTCAGCACGGACAGCGCCGAGGGCGCGCCCTCCACCACCACCGCGCTATTCAACCGTGACGCTCTTGGCGAGGTTGCGCGGCTTGTCGACGTCATTGCCGCGCGACAGCGCGACATGGTAGGCCAGCAGTTGCAATGGAATGGTGTGCAATATGGGCGACAGGATGCCGGCGTGCTCGGGCAGCAGGATGATCTCCACGCCCTGCTCGCCGCTGCGCTCGGTGTCCTCGTCGGCGAACACGAACAGCTCGCCACCGCGCGCCTTGACCTCTTGCAGATTGGACTTGAGCTTGCCCAGCAGCGCGTTGTTGGGCGCGACCGCGACCACAGGCATGTACTTGTCGACAAGCGCGAGCGGGCCGTGCTTCAACTCGCCGGCCGCATAGGCCTCGGCATGAATGTAGGAAATCTCCTTGAGCTTGAGCGCACCCTCCATGGCGATCGGATAATGGATGCCGCGCCCGAGAAACAGCGCGTGATGGCGTTCGGCGAATCTCTCCGCCCATGCCTTGACCTGCGGCTCGACACGCAAGACTTTTTCCAGCGCCTTGGGCAGGTGTCGCAGCGACACCAGCAATTGCGCCTCTTTTTCCGGGGCCAGGCGCTTGCGCATCTTGGCCAGCGTCATGGTCAAGAGCACCAGCGCGGCAAGTTGCGTGGTAAAGGCCTTGGTCGAGGCGACACCGATCTCCGGGCCGGCGCGCGTGAGGAAGCGCAGGTCCGCGGCGCGGATCAGCGCCGACTCGGGCACGTTGCAAATCGACAGGCAGTATTTGTGGCCCAGCGAGCGCGCGTGCTGCAGCGCCGCCAGCGTGTCGGCGGTCTCGCCCGACTGCGAAATGGCGATCACCAGAGCGCGTGGGTTGGGCACCGAATCGCGGTAGCGGTATTCGCTGGCGATCTCGACGTTGCAGGGTATGCCGGCGACGCCCTCGAGCCAGTAGCGCGCCACCATGCCCGAGTGGTAGCTGGTGCCGCAGGCGAGAATCAGCACCGAATCGATCTCGGTGAAAATATTTTCCGCGCCGGCGCCAAAGATCTGCGGCGAAATCGAATGCGCCCCGGTCACGATCTCCAGCGTGTTGGCGATGGCCATAGGCTGCTCGAATATTTCCTTTTGCATGTAATGCGCGTACTGGCCCAGATCAACGGCGTCGGCGGTCAGCTTGGAGACATGCACCGCGCGCTCGATGGTCGTGCCCCCGCCGTCGATGATGCGAACACCGTTGAGCCTGATCTCGGCCACATCGCCATCCTCCAGATAGATCACACGCTTGGTCACCTGGATCAGCGCCGAGGTATCGGAGGCGGCGAAATTGCCGTCCTCGCCAAGGCCCAGCAGCAGCGGCGCACCATTTCGCGCCACCACCAGTCGCGACGGATCGGCGGCGTCGACCACGGCAATGGCGTAGGCGCCGGTGAGTTCGGCCACCGCCAGACGCACCGCCTCGAGCAGGTCCGCCCCGCCGCTTATCTTGGCATGCACCAGGTGTGCAATGACCTCGGTGTCGGTGTCGGAGGTAAACACATAACCCTTGGCGCGCAGCATGTCGCGCATTGGGTCGTGGTTTTCGATAATGCCGTTGTGCACCACCGAAATGCCGCCCGACACATGCGGATGGGCGTTCTCCTCGGAGGGCACGCCGTGCGTGGCCCAGCGCGTGTGTGCAATGCCAAGCGCACCCGAAAGACCAGCGCCCCGGGCGAGTTTTTCAAGTTCGGCCACACGGCCGGTCGAGCGCAATCGTCGCAGTGCGCCGTCATTGACCACCACCACGCCGGCCGAGTCATAGCCGCGGTATTCGAGCCGCTTCAGGCCCTCGAGCAAGACGGGTACTACGTTGCGTTTGGCGATGGCGCCGACAATGCCGCACATGACAAGGATCTTTCGGGGAAAGGAGCTAAGGGATTACGCGGAAATCTGTTCTACCGTTGGTCCGGCTTTTTTTAATGCTGCGCTTTGGCTTGGCTTGGGGTTGGCTTGGGGTGGACTTGGGGTGGACTTTAGGTTGGCGCTCCTGGCTGGTCGACAGACAGGAACAGCAAGCCGCTCAGCATGTGCAGGATGTCGTGCCGGATCTTTTCCATGGGCACGTCACGCCTTTGGGGCTTTGACCGGACGCTTCCAGCCGGGGATGCTCACCTGTTTGGCGCGCGAGATGGTGAGCTGGTCCGGCGGCGCGTCGCGGGTCAGCGTGGTACCGGCCCCGAGCGTCGCGCCGCGCCCGACGCGCACCGGCGCGACGAGTTGGGTGTCCGAGCCGATAAACACATCGTCCTCGATGACGGTGCGGTGCTTGTTGGCGCCGTCGTAATTGCAGGTGATGGTACCGGCGCCGACGTTGACATTACGCCCG
>CAMDRY010000371.1 GCA_945906975.1 Bordetella parapertussis
TTAAACATTGTGGGTGGATGGAAAATGGTGAATGGTGAATGGTGAATGGTGAATGGGGAATAGTGAATAGCAAGCCGGGTCAGGTCCTGGTTTTATCGATTCACCATTTGCTATTTCCCGATGGCGGTTTTCGACTTGAATTCGCATAAGTCGGCGATGCCGCAGGACGGGCAGTCGGGTGTGCGTGCCTTGCACACATAACGACCGTGCAGGATCAGCCAGTGGTGGGCATCGAGCTTGAATTCATCGGCCACAAACTTGAGCAAGCGTTTTTCTACCGCGTCGACATTTTTGCCCGGTGCGATGCCGGTGCGGTTGGCGACGCGGAATATGTGCGTGTCTACGGCGATGGTCGGCTGCCCGAAGGCGGTGTTGAGGATGACGTTGGCGGTCTTGCGTCCGACGCCCGGCAGGTCTTGGAGTTGCTCGCGGGTCTGCGGCACTTCCCCGTCGTGGCGCGCAAGGAGCAGGTGGCAGGTCTCGATGATGTGTTTTGCCTTCGAATGAAACAGGCCGATGGTGCGGATGTGGCTCTCCAGCTTGTCTAATCCGAGTGCGTGTATGGCCTGGGGCGTGCGCGCCACCGCAAAGAGTTTGCGCGTGGCGAGATTCACGCCCTTGTCGGTGGCCTGTGCCGACAGGATCACCGCGATCAGCAGCTCAAAGGGCGTGGTGTATTCAAGCTCGGTGCGTGGCGCCGGGTTGGCGGCCTTCAGTCGGCTGAAAATGGCGTGGCGTTTTTGCGGGTTCATGGTCTTATCGGACGTATCGCAGCTGTGCCGGCGTGTGGGTATGCCCGGCATTGTGCGAGTGGTTTGAGGTGCGGGCAGGGCGGTATTTTTGGAACGAAAATGGCTGGAAAAGCCCAACAGACGGGCATTTCCAGGCATCGCAATTGTTTTTTTTAGTGACTTTCATGGTTTTTCGCCAGCCTGGCGCACGCGCGCTCTCTCCATCGCGGCCTGGATCAGGGCGCGCTTGGGATCATCCAGGCCGTTGCGCTGCGCGCGTGTTTTTTGCGCCAGCATTTCGGTGCGGGCTTTGTCTTCGCTCGCGAGGCGGTGATTGCGAAATTCGTAGCGCGCACGCGCGGCGTCGGCCTTGGCCTCATCCCAGGTGCCAAGCGCCGCCGGCGCGGGCGGCATGCTGATGCAGTCTACCGGGCAGGGCGGGACGCACAGGTCGCATCCGGTGCAAAGCGCGGCAATCACGGTGTGCATCAACTTGGGTGCGCCGATGATGGCGTCGACCGGACAGGCTTGTATGCAAAGCGTGCAGCCGATGCACAGCGTCTCGTCGATAAGGGCGACGCGGCGCGGACCTTCTGTGCCGCGTGCCGTATCCAAAGCTTTGGTTTCGCGGCCGAGCAGCGCGGCGAGTCTGGCAATGCCCACCGCGCCCCCAGGCGGACCGCGATTGATATCGGCCTCGCCCGAAGCCATGGCCTCGGCGTAGGGGCGGCAGCCGTCGAAGCCGCACTTGGTACATTGTGTTTGCGGCAGCAGCGCGTCAATGCGCTCTGACAGCGTAGTCATGTGCAGCCTCCGGCCGCTGCCTTGAAGGGGTGGGACGGGCGCCTTGTGTCCTGGGCCAGCCGCGTGCAGGTGACCTGGCCCCGGTGTAGTTGCAGTCCGCTGCCGAGGCCGGGGTCCGTGGCGATGGCCGCGGCGAGGCCTTTGGCAGCGAGCTTCAGCACGTAGGGCAGAACGGCGGCCGAAAGCGCCAGCGTGGCGGTGCGGGCGCACGCGGCGGGCATGTTGGGCACGCAGTAATGCACGATGCCCTCCTCGATATAAAAGGGTTGCGAGTGCGAACTGGGGCGGGAGGTTTCGGCGATGCCACCCTGGTCGATGCCGATGTCGACAAGCGCCGATCCGGGGCGCATGCGTCGCAGTAGCATGCGGCTTATGAGTTTTGGGGAAAGGCTGCCGGGTTTGAGTACGGCGCCGATCACCAGGTCGGCATCGGGGATGAACGCCGCCAGCGATTCCGCCGTTGCCAGAGCGCTACGCAGGCGCGGACCGAGGGTGCGGGCCAGCGCATCGAGGCGCGGGCTGCCCGTGGCGAAGACGGTGACGGCGCAGCCCAGGCCCATGGCGACATGCGCGGCGTTGGCACCGGCATGGCCGGCGCCGATAATGACCACTTGTGCGGGGGGCACGCCGGGCGCGCCGGGCAGCAGTACCCCGCTGCCGCCGTTTTTTTTCTGCAATGCGTCTGCGCCCATCAGCGGCGCGAGCCGGCCGGCGATTTGCGACATCGGTGCGAGAAGAGGCAGGCCGTTGTTGCCGTCGCTTACGGTTTCAAAGGCGAGGCACGAAGCACCGGAGGCGACAAGCGCATCCAGAAGGCGGGGATCCGGGGCGAGGTGTTGATAGCAGAAAAGAATTTGTCCGGATTGCGCGCGGGCGTACTCGGGCGGCTGCAACTCCTTTACCTTGACGAGCAGTTCGGCCTGCCATGCGGCGGACGCATCGGTGATCTGCGCGCCAGCAGCGTGGTAGGCCGCATCGGAGAAACCGCTGCCAAGGCCGGCGCCGGTTTCAACGCTAAGCGAGTGGCCGGCGTGGATGATGGCCGCGGCTGCTTCCGGGGTCAGGCCGACGCGGCACTCGCCGTCTTTTATTTCGCGCGGCAGGCCGACGTGCACGGTTTCAGGAGCCGCTGGGCGGGGTCGCGAACTCGCGCCGGACTTCGGTGATGAGGCGCGGGCCGCGGTAAATGAGACCGCTGTAGATTTGAACGAGGCTCGCGCCGGCATCGAGCTTGGCGCGCGCGTCCCTGCCCGAGAGCGTGCCGCCCGAGCCGATGATGGGCACGCGCCCGCCCAGTTCCCCGGCCAGCAGGCGGATTACGCGGTTGGAGGAGGCGAACAGCGGTGAACCTGACAGGCCGCCGCTTTCCTCGCTTTGCGGCAGGCCTTTGACGGCTTGGCGCGAAATGCTGGTGTTGGCGGCGATCACCGCGTCGATGCCGTGTGCTATGACCAGTCTTGCGACAGCGCCCAGTTCCTCATCGGTGAGATCGGGTCCGATCTTTAGTGTCAGCGGCATGCGCTTGCCGTGCACCCGCGCCAGCCGGTCGCGTGTGCGCACGACGGCGGCGAGCAGGCTCTCCAAGGCGTCGCCGGACTGCAGTTGCCGCAGATTCGTGGTGTTGGGCGAGGAGACGTTGACGGTGACGTAACTGGCGTAGGCGTACACGCGCTCAAGGCAGATGAGGTAATCGCCCTCGGCGGCGGCGATCGGCGTGTCGAGGTTCTTGCCGATGTTGACGCCAAGGATGCCGCGGTAGCGCATGTTGCGCAGGCTGTCGACCAGATAGTCGACGCCCAGGCTGTTAAAACCCAGTCGGTTGATGATGGCCTGCGCTTCTGCAATGCGGAAAAGGCGCGGACGCGGATTGCCCGGTTGCGGGCGCGGTGTGACGGTTCCGACCTCGATGAAGCCAAAGCCAAGCGCGGCAAGGGCGTCGATGTGATCGCCGTTTTTGTCCAGCCCCGCAGCGAGGCCGACGCGGTTGGGGAAGTTCAGCCCCATCAGTGTTGCCGGCGTATCGACGGCGCCACCGACACCGCCGGCGATAAGCCGGCCCAGGCCGAGCTGATAGGCCAGATCGAGGCCCAGCATGGCAGCGCTGTGGGCATCTTCAGGGTCGAGTTTAAACAGGAGGGGACGCAGCAGGCTGTACATGACGATGATTTTAACAGAGGCGCTGCCGCGTCCCGGCGCAGCCTGTCTGCCGGCTGCTTACCGGCGGGTTGCTTCTTGTTCGCTCAGGTCTCGGCGGAGCCGGTGTTGAGCTGGGCCCCGCTGCCGTTGTCCAGGCCCTCTATGGGCTTGAAGCGCTGCTTGTAGGCCATTTTGCGACTCTCGGCGATCCAGTAACCAAGGTAGAGATAGGGCAGGCCGAGGCTGCGGCACTGCTCGATTTGCCAC
>CAMDRY010000372.1 GCA_945906975.1 Bordetella parapertussis
AAAAATCATTCGTGACGCCGACATCAAACCGGAATAATGAAAGCACCATGAACAGAACTGCAAAAACAAGCGCCATCCAACGACCGCGCAACACCCACGAGCATTACCACGCGCACGTCTACTTCGATGAGGGTAGCGCCGATCATGCCCATAATCTGTGCCTGCGCGCGGACGAAGCATTTGACATCACCGTCGGGAGATTTCACAGAAAACTGGTTGGCCCCCACCCCGAATGGAGCTGTCAGTTGAGCTTCGACTCGACGCAGTTTGAAGCGCTAATCAATTGGCTTGAGCAGAATCGCGACAGCCTCACGGTATTCGTTCATGTCCTCTCCGGCGATGCGCTCGACGATCACACCACGCACGCCACCTTTCTGGGCGAGCCGGCAACCCTGAATCTGGAGGTGTTCCGGCAATAAGCCTTTAGGCCGGCTGCAGGCTTTGGCGCATTCGCTGCCAGAGATAGATCGGAATTCCTATTGCCAGGCCAATCACGTCCATAACAGAGCCTGGGTGGATCAGGAGGATGGCCGCAACGAACGTCAGCACCCTAAGCGGATTGGATAGCTTGCCGCCGAACCAGGCCTCGGTCGAGCCCGCGAGGAACCATACGCCGATGGAAGCCGTCAGCGTGGCCTGCACGATGTCAATCCATTCGCCCTTCATCAACAGCACCGGTGCGTAGAAGAACATGAACGGTACGATGAAGGTGGCCAGGCCCATTTTCAGCGCGATCCAGGAAGTCTTCCACGGATCGGCCTGCGCCATTCCCGCGGCGGCGAACGAGGCAAGCGCCACCGGCGGGGTGATCGAGGAGATCACCGCGAAATAAAAAATGAACATATGCGCGGCCAGTATCGGTACGCCGATCTTGGCAAGGCCGGGGGCGATCACCGCCGCCGCGATCGCGTACGCGGCGGTGGTCGGCATTCCCATGCCGAGCGTGAGCGCAACCAGCGCGGCGAAGAACATCGCCATGAGCTGATTCGCCCCGGCAATGGCGAGAATCAATTCGGAGAAACGTCCGCCGATACCAGTGAGCGCAACCACGCCAACGATGATCCCGGCGCAGGCGCACACCGCGACCAGTTGAATGCAATCGCGCGCGGCGACATCCAATGCCTGCAAGGTGCGTTCCCAGCCGAATAACACGATCGGCACTATCACCACTATCGCGGCCAACACCCACGTGAGCCATGGCGCGACCGATGCAACGGCAGGAAATCCGTAAATCACTGTGGCGGTGAGCAGCGCCCCGCCCAAGGCCATGGCTGCAAAACGGGCAAGCAGTGACACCAACACCGCTTGAGCGGTGCGCACGTCCTGCGGCACCTTGGTGTTGTCAATGTCAGTGGCGCTGTCGATGTCACCGAACATGCGTGAAAGCCAGCCCGCCACCAGCGCGGCGACAATACCCAGGCCTCCGGCGCGGAACGGCGAGTAACCATCAAGCAGCGCCCACACCAGCACCACGATAGGCGAGAACAGATACAAGCGCGTCAGCATCTGCTTCATCGGCGGCAGCTCGCTGCGCGCAATACCTTTCAAGCCGAGGCGGATGGCATGCAGATCGACGTGGATCCAGCAGGCGATATAAAACAGCAATGCCGGGATCACCGCGGCAAGCGCGATTTCGCCGTAGGGGATGCCGGTAATCTCGGCCATCAGGAAAGCACCCGCGCCCAGCACCGGCGGCGTGATCTGCCCGCCGGTGGATGAGGTCGCCTCGATGGCCGCCGCGGTGGCGCGGTCGTAGCCGACCTTGCGCATCATCGGGATGGTGACCATGCCCGAGGCGACCACATTGGCCACCGAGGAGCCCGAGATGGTGCCGAACATGAGGCCGGAGGCGACACAAGCCTTCGCCGGACCACCGCGCGCCCAGCCGAACAGGGCATTGCACAGATCGTTGATGTAGTCGCCGACTTTGGACACTGTCAGAAACGCGGCGAACGCAACAAACAAAATGATATAAGAGGAGGATACCTGGGTGGTCACCCCGAAAATACCGTACTCGCTGTAGATGTAGGTGAAAAAACGGTCGGGGGCAAAGCCCCGGTGTTGCAGCACACCGGGCATCCATGGCCCGGCGAAAGAGTACAAGATAAATACCGCGGCGATAATCGGCAGCGCCAGCCCAGCGGTGCGCCGAGCGAATTCCAGCACCAGCAGCGTGCCGATGACGCCGGTGGCGACATCGCCAGGGGTGAACTGCGCGCCGGCGCGAAACAGGAGCCCATCCAGTTCAATGGTGATATAGACCGCGCAGGCACTCGACAGCAGCACGCACACCCAGTCGTACCAGGGCACTCCGCTCCTCGCAGCGCGCTGCACAGGGGCGTAGAGAATGAAGCCCAGCGCCCCTCCCCAGCCAACATGGATGGCGCGAAACAGCAGCGGCTCGAGCGAGTAGACATTGAGAACGTACAGATGGAATAGCGTGAAACCGATACACAACACCGAGAGCAGGATGGTTTCCCAGCGATGCAGCAGCCGCTTGTTGCCCCCGAACTCCTCCTCGGTAATTGGTTTTACGACTTCTTCAGTGACGCTCATGCCATCTGCCTTTCTTCAATCGCGAATCCGCAAGCAGCATAAAAAAACCGCGCCGCACCCATCAATGGCGCAGCGCGGTTCCAGATTCAGCCTGGGTCAGATCAGCCCTTGAACTCGGGCGGAAACAGGTTCTTGGGAACGTTGATTTTCTTTTCCCTGAAATAGCGTATGGCCCCAGGGTGGAACGGCAGAAAGCCATTGCGATTCCAGTTTTCGGTTACCGTTTCCTTGGAGGCGGCGTGCCCCTTGATCATCTGCGCGTTGTTCTCCAGCACCGCCTTGGTGACCGCATATACAAGGTCTTCGGGGACGTCTTTGTGCGCGATCGCGAAATTGAAAACACCCACGGTCTTTTGATCGTCGAGCTGGCTTTTGTAGGTGCCCCTCGGAATGGTCGAGTCCGACAGCTCTGGCAGTCCGGTCTTGAGCTTTTTCAGTTCGTCATCGTTGAAAGAAAAGAAGCGCACCTTGTTGGAGGTTTCCAACTCCGAATAGGCCGCGATCGGCACGCCGGCGCAGAACGGGAAGGCATCGATCAGGCCGTCCTGAAGGTTGGCGGCCATATCGGATGCCTGGCCATTGCGAATGGTGGTATCGATGCCCAGAATCTTGAACATCATCGGGAAGTAGGTGCCACAGGTGCCGGCGCGCGGACCGATGCCGGACTTCTTGCCCACGAGGTCCTTCACCGAGCGGATTCCCGATTTCTCAAGAGCGACGAAGTGAAACGGCGTGTCGTACATTGGGAAGGTGGCGCGGATGTTGGTGTACTTCTGCCCCTTGGTCCAATCGCCCTTGCCTTCCCAGGCCTGCAGCGCCACGCCCATGGTGGTCATGCCGAATTCAACCTGCTTCGAATCGGTGAGGATGATGTTCTGATTCGGCCCTTGCGTCTGCTGGGTGCTGATGTTGGTGCCGAGTTTTTCGTTCACCAGGCTCGCCCAAACCTGTCCATAAACGAAATAGGTGCCGCCCACTGAGGCGGTGCCCACGGTGAGCGTTTTAGACCAGGCGGGATTGGGCTTGGGTTGTGCCAGCACGCCGCTCGCCAACGTAAGACCAATCACCGCGCATGATGCCAACTTGAGGCTTGTTGCGAATCTGAATTCGAATCTCATGGCTATTTCCTCCTTAATAGGGGCCAGAGCAATCTAACAAGTGTCAGAGCAATCTAATTTGCCGGACGCCTGCCCTGACCTGAAGAATCCGTAGAATTCAATGCAGCGTATCTGCGTTCTATCCCACTCGAGTCCCAAACCAGTCCCAAACCACGTGCAGACTAGCAAACACATGCCCCCTTGGCAATAATAAATCCAGTGCATGATGGATCCAGTGCCAGCGCGAGTACCCGCGCCCGGTCGGGCAGTTAGGCAGTC
>CAMDRY010000373.1 GCA_945906975.1 Bordetella parapertussis
GTAGGCGTCGTCGCACAAAGCGGCGGCGGCGGCCAGGTCAATACGATGTGGCGCGCCCAGCAGAATGGCCTCGGCATCAGCTATGAAGTGAGCTGCGGCAATTCCGCCGACCTGAACATTCTCGACTTCATCGAGTTCATGGTCGAGGACTCTGCCACCAATGTCATCATGGTGCTGGCCGAGCAAATCCCGGCCGGCAATCGTCTGGGCGAAGTCGCGCGACTCGCCGCGGCCCGCGAAAAACCGATCGTCATGATGAAGCTCGGCAGAACCGAAGCGGGCAGCCGCGCCGCGCAGTCGCACACTGGCGCCGTTGCCGCCTCCGATGTCGTATGTGACGCCGCATTGCGCCAATTCGGCATCGTCCGCGTTGACGACTGCAACGAGCTCTACGAAACCGCCATGATGCTGCGCACGCGCCGCTGGCCGCGCGGTACGCGCGTCGGCGGCATGTCTGTGTCAGGTGGCAATGGCGTCATTCTGACCGATCTCGGCGCGTATCTCGGTGTGACATGGCCCGACTATAGCGAGGCAACGAAAAACCACCTTGCCGAAGTGTTGCCCAAGCTTGCCAGCGTCAGCAACCCGGTCGACTTCACCAACGCGGCGCTGGGTAAACCGGGCATTTTCAAGCACTGCGTTGAAGCGATCGCAAGCGACGCCAACGTCGACGCCGTCGTGCCGGTATTCACCATGTCGCCGCAGAGCGATCTGCAGCAGACGGTGGAAGCCGCCCTCAATATCGACAAGCCGCTCGCCCTGATCTGGATCGGCGCCTGCAACGACAATCCCGGATATACGATGCAAACCATCGTGCAGCAAGGTGTCCCCGTTTACCGGAACACGCTCGCCTGCATGAAAGCGCTGCGCGCGGCGATGCGTTACGGTGCGTTTCTCGGTAGATTCAAGACGGCCGGCACCGCGCCGTCGCGCCCGCCTGGCATCGACGCCGGTGCTGCGCGCACAAAACTGCTGGCATCCAGCGGCAAGCTGACCGAGCGTCTGAGCAAAGACATACTTGCGCTTTACGGCATCCCGGTCACGCGCGAGGCGCTGGCGACCGACGCCCCGACGGCGCAGCGCATCGCGCGCGAGATCGGGCAGCCTGTTGCTTTGAAAATAGCATCGCCCGATATTCCACACAAAACCGAAGCGGGCGCCATACGGCTCGGCATCAGTGGCGATGTAGCCGTTGGCCGCGCGTTTGATGAAGTGCTCGACTCGGCGCGCCGCTTCAAGCCCGACGCCTCAATAGAAGGCGTGCTGGTGCAGCAGATGGCGGCTGCCGGCCTCGAGTTGATCGTTGGTCTCACCGTCGATTCGGTTTTCGGTCCAGTTGTTGCGGTCGGCCTCGGCGGCGTGCATGTCGAGGTACTGCAGGATCTCGTCTTTCGCGTCGCGCCGGTCGGCCCGACGGAGGCGCGCGCCATGCTCCAGGAACTGCGCGCCTATCGCCTGCTTGAAGGCGTGCGCGGCGCGGCGCCCCGCGATCTCGGCGCGATATGCGATCTGATCGTGCGCGCTTCGTGGCTCGGCCGGGATTTGGGCGACCGCATCGCGGAGTTCGACATCAATCCCGTGATCGCGTTTGAGGAAGGTCGGGGTGCGGTGGCGGTTGATGCCTTGATCATCGAAACCGGTGTGGGCGACTAAAGCAGACGGCTAAGGCATTCGATCATGACAAAACACCCCTTTGAAGCGAGGCGCCAATGGAAGGTCTGACCCGGATTCGCGTCGATATCGCCGACTACATTGCGGTGGTGACCATGGACTATCCGCCAGTGAATGCGCAGGACCGGCAGTTCCACGAAGAAATGATGCTGGTCTTCGACCGATTCTCCGAAATGAGCAACGTGCGGGTCGTGATTCTGACCGGTTCTGGCAGGGTATTTTCCGCTGGCGCCGACATCAAAGCACGCGCTGCGTTACCCTGGGGGCTCGGCGAGCGCTGGCAGCATACGCGCCGGGCGCGCGAATGCTTCAACTCGATCTGTGAATGCAGAAAGCCCGTGATCGGCGCGATTAACGGGCCGGCGCTCGGCGCCGGTCTCGCCCTCGCGGCGTCCTGCGACATCCTGCTTGCCGCCGACACCGCCAGCCTCGGCTTGCCCGAAATCAGCCTTGGCCGGATTGGCGGCGCACGGCATGCAATGCGCCTGTTCGGGCATTCGCTGGTTCGACGCATGGTACTGACGGGCCATCGCGTGTCGGGTGCGGAGCTCTATCGGCTCGGCGTGGTCGAGGCTTGCGTGCCGGCAGGTGAACTCATGGCAAAGGCCGCCGAGATTGCACGCGACATCACGTCAAAGAGCCCGCTCGGCATCCGCCATGCAAAGCAGGCGCTGAACGCTATCGAGGAAATGTCGCTGCGCGACGGTTTTCGCATCGAACAGGAAATGACGACCTTGCTCACCGGCTCCGCAGATACGGAAGAGGCGGTCCGTGCGTTTCTGGAAAAGCGGCCGGCGGTATTCAAGGAACGCTAGGCGCATACGGCGCTAGATCGTACAGACAAGCTACGGCGCGGCGCTTCCAACATGACACAGCCGTAAATGAGGAGAATGACAGTGCGACATCTGACAAGTATCGTGGCCCTTTGTTTCGCCGCAATCGGCATATGCAATGCCGCCGAGCAAACATATCCGAATCGGCCGATCAGATTGGTTGTGCCCTATCCCGCCGGCGGCGGTATTGATATATTCGCGCGCACGCTTGCGCGCCAGGTCGAGATCCAGCTTGGCCAGTCCATCGTCGTCGACAACCGCGGCGGCGCCAACGGCATCATTGCCTACGAGAACGTCGCGAAAGCGGCGCCCGACGGCTATACGATACTCAGCACGGCGATCGGTCTCGCCATCAATCCGGCCATCTATAAGAATCTCCCCTACGACACGGAGAAGGACTTCATCCCGGTCACCAACTTCGTAAACGGCCCAGGCTACGTCATGATGCTCAGTCCTGCCGTGCCGGCGCGGACCGTCAAGGAAGTAATCGATCTGATCAAAAAGGACAGCAAACCGATGCGCTTCAGCTCGCCGGGCATCGGCAATGGCGCACATCTCGCTGCAGAACTATTCGGCATACAGGCCGGGATACCGCTGCTGCACATCCCCTACAAGGGTGCGGCCCCGGCCAACGTTGCCCTGCTCGGCAAGGAAGTCGAATTCACCTTCATGTCGTTTTCAACCGCGCCGCCCTATATCAAGTCCGGGCAGTTGCGGCCGCTGGGGGTGACCGGGCAGTCGAGAATTTCCACGCTGCCGGACGTGCCGACCATTTCTGAGGCGGGGGTGCCCGGCTATCACTTCGATTCCGGCTGGCACGGCTGGTTCGTGCCGGCAAAAACACCTAATGCCATCGTGACGCGCCTCTACGAAGAGATCCGCATCGCGGTTGCCACCGCCAAGGTGCGCGATTCATACCAAGACAACGCGCACGACCCAAAGCCGCTGCCACCCGCAGAATTCCGCAAGCGCGTGAACGCCGACATCAAGCGATATGCCGAACTCGTCCGCGTCGCGAAAATAGAACCGCAATAACGACGACATACGCCACCACCGCCGTGGCGTTTGGTTGAGGCTAGCAGCCTGTCGGACACAGCATCGGCAAGCAAATCAATAAGCTCTCGGCACGCTGTTTTTCAGAAAATTGAAACATTGCGGGTCGATAGAAGGCGTTTTTGCAGCGAATTTCTCTACTGCAGACGCAATACCGCCATACGTTTCAAATTCTACGCGAGGCACGCCGTCAGAGACCGCCACCACCCTGCCCCGCAATTCGGCGGCATGGACGCATGTAGCGAGGCACAGAGCGAGGAAAAGGAGGGATTTCATGATCTGAGCATATGACATTTGAGGCTTACAGGGCGAGCTGGCAGGACGATAGTCTCGTCGAAGTCGTAGGCAAGGGTGTTTCGCTATTCATCCATT
>CAMDRY010000374.1 GCA_945906975.1 Bordetella parapertussis
ATCCAGGCTCTTGCGCATTTTGGCGCGACCCTGCTCGATCGCTGGCGCAAGCCATGCGAGATCAATCCAGGATCGGTGACATCGCTCCCCCAGATATCTTCGCGTCGCCTTGGCGATCATCACCTCATCAAATGGCGAGTGATAGCCTACCAAGGGCGCCTTACCAAGGTATTCAAGAAAAGCGAGCATAACCTCACACGGATCATTTGCCGCAGTTTGTTCGGAACCACCTATGCCATGCACAATAATATTGTCATCGCTGCTCGCCTTATCCTGCCGAAGCACCGAGTAAAAACTGTCGGCATATACGATGCGCGAATCCATAATAGCCACCGCGCCTATGGCGATAAGACGGTCCCGATGCACGTCCAGTCCGCTCGACTCGACATCGACGGCGACATAACGCCGCGGCTGCTGCGATGAACCCAGATCCGGCTCGTCAAGGGAGCGCCACGCATCGAGACGACGCCCTTGCTCGGGCGACAAGCGCACCTTCCTCCCGAAGAGCCATCCGATCGGATTCATAGTTGATAGTCGAGAGACAAGCGGGACTGTAGTTTGCGCGCTTGCAAAAAGGCCTCCTTCAAGATGCGCCGGTCGAGGTCATTCAGCCCGTCCGGTGCGATCCGGTTGGCATGCACGTCGTTTTGCGGACGCGCGTGCTGGTGCCGCAGACGAAGCAACAAAATAAAATGGTAGGCGTCCACGATCGCGTCCATCTCCACCCTGGGAATGCGCACAGCTTCCCCGGCCAATCGGAGCCGCATCGCGGTATTAGTCTGGTCCTGACCGCCAGCAAGTGCGTAAATTCTTGCCGCATCGACAAACAGGCGCGCCCCCTGCGCCTTGAGGTCAATGGTGTCGGGCTCCCCATCGCCGCCGGAAGTGACAAAACCGGTGAAAAAGCCAAGCGGAGGACGCGACTCCAGCGCGTTCTGTGCCATCGCCCGCAAAAAGCGCTGGTCACCCTTGACTTTGGCGTTCAACCAGGCACGCAAGCGGTTGGCCAGGTTTTCGTGACCCCACAGTGCGCGAAAATCATAAAAGATGGACGAGTGGAGCAGGGCCTGCGGCAGCGGATTGCGTATCCACTCGCCAAACCTGGCTTGCCACTCGTCTAGGCTGAGGCACCATTGCGGATTCCCCGCCATGATGCCACCCTTGCACAATGGAAAGCCGCATTGATCGAGCGCTTGGTTGACCGCTTGCGCAAAGGGCAGCAGGCGTTCGCGTATCTGTTCGGGCGGCCCATTTGCAGTAAAAATAATGCCGTTGTCCTGATCGGTGGCAAGCGTCTGCTCCAGACGCCCCTCGCTGCCCAGTGCGATCCAGCAAAAATTTAGTTTGCCCAGGTCGTGCTTGAGCGCCTCGAGTTCGAGAACGCGGCAACCGAGCTTGTCGTTGAGCGTGGCGATGATGCGCGCAAGATGCTCCGCGCCCATTCCCTGGGCGATCATGTTGTGCGCCATGGCGCGGATGTCGGTGGCGACACGAACGAGGTCGGGCAGGTCTGCGGCCGCCCTGATTGAATGAATGATGTCGCGTATGCTGGTGCGCTGCAGGGCGAACAGCGCGCGCTCGGACACCACGCCGAGCAGCCTGCCGCCCTCCTCCACCAGCACATGCCGTATTCCCATTTCAGCCATGAGCACCGCCGCCTCCGCGGCGCTCGCCGATGCAGGCAGGCTCTTGGGCGCGGGCGTCATATAGTTTTCGATAGCGCGCTCCAGGTCCAGCCCCCCCGCCACGGTGTGCCTGAACAAGTCCCGCTCGGTAAAAATACCCACGGGCGAACCGCTGCCGTCCACCACCACGATGGAACCGACATTGCCCCTCCACATGCCTTGCAGGGCATTACGCAGGCTTTCCCCCGGCGGGCAAACCAGCGGCATCCCGCGCACCAATTCGCGCAGGAAAGCATTCATCGGCTGCCGCCCGGCGGATTGCTCGGCGTAAAAGGCCTGCAGTTGCGCATAAGACTGCTGCAGCAGCGTGCTTACACGACTGTTGCAAAAGGCCTGAAACGAGGGGCTGCGGCGCGCCAGTTCTTCAATCGTGTCAACGTCCGCTTCGTAGCAAAAACTGTCTTTGACGGCCGTATAGACGTGCCGGCCCGGACGCCTGCCGATCACCGCAGCAAGCGGGAAGCATTCGCCGCTCGAGTATTCGACGGTATTTGCACCCGGCGTATCGCCATCGGCCTCGGAACTGCATACCAGGCCGCGCTGGACGACATAGAGCGCGGTCGCGATGCCATGCTCGGGTGCGGCGACCCGCCTGCCTTTGGCAAAATAGGCCAGCTTGAGCCGGTCCGCCAGAAACAGCAGGGACTCCCGGTCCATCCGGTCGAATGGCGCATGTCGACGCAGTAGTTCAACGGTTGCGTCCAACACCACCTGCGGCGCTCCAGTCATGCCTGTCCTCCCGTCTCCACCAATTACCGCTTGGGGGCTGTATTGCCGATAGCGCAGCCGCCTTCCAGTATAAGGTCGATGCGGCGCGAACCTGCGTTACCGCCACAATCTTGAGGTTTGCGGCTAACTCGCGCATTATCGGCCAGATGGAACCCGCCGACAGCATCCGCCGTCTGGGCTTCGCTCGCTGGTACGAGCGCCGCCTGATCGAGGCGCACGTCTGGCTCATTACCGCGCTTTTTTGCGTGATCGCAATCGCGGCCTGCATGGAAGAGCTGAACTTTCGCGGATCCATCGCGCGACTGCTCATCTATGTCACTGTTGTCCTCGCCTCGACGGCGATCGGCCTCTATTCCCTCATGCGTTACAAGGAAATTCTGGTCGAGGCCGAATGGCTTGGCGAGCACGCCACTTGCCACGGCTGCGGCGCCTATGCCCGCTTCAGGCTGATCTCAGCCTCGCAGGTCCGTTGCCGCAAGTGTGCCAACGAGTGGTGCCTGATCGACTCCGGCTGACCACCCTCTTGCCTTTGCGGGTGCCGATCTCGTCCTTGCTTCGCACCCGCGGCGTCACGACGCCGGCGGCGTATTCTCGAGGACCATCTTGATCTTCATCGCCGTCAGCCCGACCCAGAGCACGATCAGGTAAAAAAATGCAACCAGGCCAAGGTGCGGGTCAAGAACAATGCGCGGCGTGATCCAGCGTGCCGCCTTCATAACGGGCAAGGTCAGCGTCTTGAAAATGCCGTAGACGGCATTCTGGTCACGCTTGGCACCGGAAATTACGTACAGCACCCCCTGGCCGAACATGGCAACGCCCGCCACCTCGGTCAGCGCCTTGAGAATCACTATAATCTCGTACATTGAATTCACCCGGGAATGACGCAATGGAACATTGGCTATTTTACCTCCGTGCCCGCCTGCTGGAAGCATTGGGGCGTGCTGACGGTTCGATCAACGGATATCAGGCGGCGCTCCGCCTAAAGCCGGACTTTCACCGTTGCTCGAACCGGATCGCATACATCCTTGCAGGTCTTGGTCGCTATGCGGAGGCGGAACCCTATTTTCTCGCTGTGCTTGACGCCGATCCTGGCAATGCCTCGGCACATTTCAACCTGGGCTATACCTACGACAAACGCGGCGAGTTTGAAAAAGCGATCGGCGCTTTCCGCAAAGCGACCCGGCTGAATCCAAAAATCGACCGCGCCTGGTACGGCCTGGGGCTTGCCCATGCCGCCCTGGGGCAGCACGAGAAGGCGGCAACAGCGCTGCACGAGGCCGCGACGCTGCAACCGATGAACCCCCACGCCTGGTACCAGCTCGGCATGGCCTATCACACGCTGCAAAACCGGCGGAAAATGGACGAAGTGGTCAAGCACCTGCTGCGCTTCGACCAGAAAATGACGCGAAGACTGATTCATGATTCGAAGCGCAGCGATCTTGAACACCTGGTAAAACATCTCGTGGTCTGATTCCCCGGCGCAAGTGACGCGGCCAGAAGAGCA
>CAMDRY010000375.1 GCA_945906975.1 Bordetella parapertussis
TGTCCACCAGCGCGGGCACCGCGCCTTTGTAGGGCACATGGATCATATCCGCACCGGTCACCAGTTTGAAAATTTCACCCGCGAGATGAAAAACCGAGCCCACTCCGGTGCTGCTGTAGGAGATCTTTCCCGGGTTGCGCCTGGCGTATTCGATGAGTTCCTGCACGGAGTTCGCGGGAACAGAGGGGTGCACCACCAGGCTGGTGATCGGTTCCAGGATCGCGCTGATGGGGGTGAAGTCCTTGAACGCATCGTAGGGAAGCTTCTTGATCAACAGCATGTTGGTGACATGCGTGGTGGTGGTGCCAAGCAGTATCGAATAGCCGTCCGGCACCGAGTGTGCGACATTTTCAGCGCCGATGATGCTGCTGGCCCCTGCGCGATTCTCCACCACCACGGGTTGTCCCAGCGGAACGCTGATCTTCTGTGCAATCAGCCGCGTCACGAGATCCGGAGCCCCGCCCGGGGGATAGGGTACGACCACCCTCAGCGGCTTGCTCGGATAGGTCTGCGAGATGGCCGGCGGCGGCGACATGGCGCACAACGCCATTCCGGCCAGGAGCATTAGCGATGCCGCTTGCTTCACGGGAAAGATTCCTCAGCTGGGTTGGACAAACGGTCGGGGCAGCCATCGGCACCGGCTGCCTTTGTGCCCGCCGCGCCGACTCTACCTGACGAAGATGCCGAGCACAATGATAGTCTGCTTGCGATGCCCAAATAGCGGGTTGCGCAGTGACAGGCAACGAAGAACCTCATCGGCGACGCCATCGGTGCCGAAAGACTTTTAGGGCAAGCTCGCGCAATACCCATTCAGACCGGCAGCTTTTTTTCAGGCTACTGAAGCTTGATATTCGCCGTTCTGGCAACCTGCCCCCAGCGCTCGATCTCCGCGGCGATCAGCTTGCCGAATTCCTCGGGTGAGCCGCCGGCGGTCTCGGTACCCAGCTTCGCGAAAGCCTGTTTCACCTCGGCAAGCTCGAGCACCCTTGCCAGTGCGTTGTTGACCGCAAGCACGACCTGCCTTGGCGTGCCGCTGCGCGCGGCAAGGCCTTTCCAGTCGCTCACCACGAACTCCGGGTAGCCCGACTCCACCATGGTCGGCACGTCCTTGAGCGCGGCAAGCCGCTGCGGGGCGGTCACCGCCAGCGCGCGCAGCTTGCCGCCGTTGATCTGCGCAATGAGTGTCGTGGTCGCGCCGAACATGAACTGGTGCCTGCCCGCGACAAGATCACTGATGGCCTGTGGAAACTGCGCATAGGGCACATGCAGAGCATCGGTCTTGGTCTCAATCTTGAACAGTTCACCCGCCAGCTGCGCGGGGGTGCCCGGGCCGCCGGAAGGAAAACTGAATTTTCCCGGCTCCGCGCGCATCAACTCGGCAAGTTCCCGGGCCGATTTTGCCTTGACCGAGGCGGGCACCGCCAGGACGTTGTATGCCCACGCATACTGTCCGATCGGGGTGAAATCCCTGGCGAGGTTGTAGCTTATCGCAGGCATTATGGTTTGCACCACGGTAAGCGGCATGGAAACATTCATCAGCGTATAGCCGTCGGGCTGCTGGCGAAGGACATCCTGTGCGCCGACCGTGCCGCCTGCCCCGACGCGGTTCTCAACGAACACCGGCTGGCCAAGCTGTGCGCTCAGCTTGTCGGCGAGGACTCGCGACAGAATGTCAACGGGTGTGCTGACCGCGGTGCTGACCACTAGTTTCACCGGTTTTGCCGGATACGCTTGTCCCAGCGCGGGCAGAGCAAACGCTCCAAGTGCCAACGCCACTGCGGCCGAAGTTTCAACTCTCATGACATTGAGCGCCTTGTGATAACGGGGTGGCAATACATCCAGAACGTATAGTAATCAAAACCTAAGCAGGAGACCCCGGGATTCTCCCATTGGTATCTTAAAAGTAGTAAATTTACAATCTAATGCTTATATTCTGCTTTGATTAATAATAATATTTAATTCCATAAATGAGATTTTCTACGGTGGAGGCGTCTATTTAATGCGGCAGGGATATTGGGATCAATGCCCGCGGCACCGGCGCCGTCCGGTGGGCTGAGCGCCGGACGGGCGGTGTCTGTTACCGGCTATCCTACCGCAGATACTGCAGACAGATGAAATGGCCCGTTCATCATGAACCCTAGGTGAATGGGGCGGATGGTGAATCGGCGCCGTGTGGCATCGTCTCCAGGAAGCCGGGCATTTGAGGCGCCACAGGGGCTCTCGATTGCCGACCGGCTCAGGCTAAAATGCTCTCCGCCCGAGTCTTGCCAATTGCATCAGCAAACACGCATGACCAGGGGCAATTCTCGGATTCAGGTCGAGGTTCGACCAACACTGAGCAGCCTTGTTGATTGCCTGCCAGCGTTTTATTGCGTTATTGGGCGGAAACACCGCGCACCGCGATCGCGGCGGCCGAACAGATTGCCCGCGAGAAGCCGTTCCAGCGCAACAACCGCTTCGGCCAGTTCGGCATCGGCGAACACGTCTATGGGCCCTTGCACGACCCGTCCCGGTCAAGTGTTTACCGAAGCGGTCTACGGCGATTTTCGTCATATTGCCTAGACTGCCGCGAAGGGCGGCTGGCAGATCAACGAACACGTCATGTTGGATACCACGGCAAAAGGCATGATGGATGTTGCCGATGAAATTGCCAAGGAACACCCGATTCGTGATCTGCGCTGGACCATGGGGCACCTCGACCTGGTCAGCAAGGAAAGCCTGGAGCGCGCCAAGCGGCAGGGGTGGGTGGCGACGGTGCATATCGTTCTTCCTCTTCAGCTTTCCAAGGTGCTCCCCCAGTAGATCTGGGCGATACACCAATGAAAATCCTGGCAGCAGGCGGCGACGTAATCTGGCGAACGCTTTGCTCTGGTCAACCGCGACCTCGGGCCAAGAAATCCATTGAGGTTTGGGCATCCGCAGTCCTTGCGGGGGCAAGACACTGCCCCCGGCTAGACGCATGCCGAGTGCGCTTTCATAGGCGGCATCGGCGAAAGCCTGTTCCTCTAACTCCTCGTCAAAACTGCCATGAACGGCGATGACGAGGCTGACTTCGAGATGGACGTGGCCTTCTTCTACAATCGCCGGGGGTGTACCTTCGCTTATGAACTTGGCCACGTCCCGTTTCAAGTACAGCGGGTTCCGGCTTTGCGTGAAAACCAATTGCTGGCGTCGGTTCGGGCGGAAGGTCTGGGCCTCGAAGCTGTGACAGACAATGCCTACACCGCCGAAAGCCTGATCGTAGCCAGTTCGCAGACGCCTCTCCAAAGCGTGAGCAAAGCCGAGAAAAGCGGTAGGTGAGGGAAAGCCCCAAGTGAGAGGACTGGAAATTGCGTTGGCATTCTGGACACGTAAATGCGGAAGAACCAGTAGGCCGTCGGGTTTGAAGGTTGCCTCATTCATCATCTAGTTCCTCGCGCAGCATGTTCAGTTCGTGTTTCAAGGCCGATTGCCATGCCACAGCAGCGGGGCCACCGAGTAAGATTTTGTCGGTTTTTAAACTGGTGTTTAGCCAGTTGGCGAATCGCAGGCATACGTCGTCCTGCCACTCGCCTCGGTGGTAGTTAGTGGCAAAGTCTTCATCGGTCCGAGCGCGGGCTGGGTCGAGCCAACACTGTTCGGAAACGTTGAGTTGACAATCTCTTTGTCCGCTCCACCCCGGATCCATTAAGCTGCGCAATTCGGCGGACATGTGCAGCGCTTCGCCGCACAAATCAGCCACCAACTCGGAGCGGGTTTCCCTGATCCGCACGTTGGTACCGACATCAGCCAACCTGCCCAGGAAATCCTTCAACACCACGACTAAACGCTTTACTTCAGGTCGGTTGCCGAAATAGCGTGCAAAAACAGTGTCGATCTTGAAGGGAGGACGTACGGTTGCCGATTTCCAAACTGGTGGTATTGAGGCCAA
>CAMDRY010000376.1 GCA_945906975.1 Bordetella parapertussis
ATGATCATGGCATCGCCGATCAGGCTTATGCGCCCTTTGCCGCGCGCGTGAAGGCCGTACAGGCCGCCGTCACCGCCGCCAATCGCGAAACCGGCGGGCGCACGCTTTACGCCCCCAGCCTGTCTGGAGGGCCCTCGCGCCTCGCCGCACAGGCGGCTGTTCTACGCGATGAGGGCGCCGGCATGGCCCTCGTTGCGCCCATGCTGATCGGCCTGCCGGCTTTTTCCGAACTGGTTGCCACACTAGGCGTGCCGGTGCTCGCCCATCCGGCACTGAGCGGCGCAACGCGCATTGCGCCAGCCTTGCTCATCGGCAAACTATTCCGGCTGTTTGGCGCCGATGCGCTGATCTATCCCCATCACGGTGGGCGCTTCAGTTACACGCCGCAAGCATGCCTGGACATCGCCGGATCGGCGCGCGGCGCGTGGATGCACATACGCCCCGCGCTCCCCGTTCCGGCAGGGGGCATGACCGTCGAGCGCGCGCCCGAAATGCTAGATTTTTACGGCAATGACACCATGCTGCTGATCGGCGGCGGCCTGCTCGCCGCGGGCGATGCGTTGCTGGAACGTACCCGCGAGTTCGTCAATACAGTGACAATGGCCCACCGTATATGAGCATCAAATCATCTGTCGCTACCGTAACAGCGGGCAAGCTGAAGCCGGAAAACACAACAACACACCGCCCGAACGCCGGACCGGGCCTCTGGACCGGCGTTGAACCGCACCATTACAAACAGGAAGGCAGCGCGCCGTTTCGTACTGTCAGCCGGCAAGTGCTGTTTGCCGATGCGCAACTCGCCGCCCAATTACGCTACTTCGAGGTGCAGGCGGGCGGGTACACCACACTGGAACGCCATCAGCACATGCACGCCGTGATGGTGCTGCACGGCGGCGGCAGGGCCCTGGTGGGGGAAGAACTTTTCGAGCTTGCCCAACATGACCTCATCACGGTGCCCGCCCTGACGTGGCACCAGTTCCGCGCGCGCAAAGACGCGCCGCTGGGTTTTCTGTGCATGGTCAACACAGACCGCGACCGCCCGCAGTTGCCCGGTCCGGAAGAGCTCGACGCCATGCTGTTCAATCCGAAACTGGCCGCTTTTTTGCAAGAACAGTCCGCATAACAGGCGAAAAAAAACCCGCTTAAAGCGGGTTTTTCCGTTGGCGGGAAGGGTTCACCCACCCTGTCAGCGGCCGCTAGCCGGCAGCCTCAATTGAGCTTGACGCCCTTTTCGGCAAAGAACTTCAATGCACCCGGATGGAAGGGAATGGGCGAGGCGGCGTATTTCTGGTTTTCGAGCCTGATGTTTTCCGCCTCCTTGTGAACCGCAATCACATCGGCGCGCTTGTCAAAGATGGCCTTGACGATGTTGTATGCAGTCTTGTCATCCATCGATTCATGCACGAGAAGAATGTTCATCACCGTCGCCTGCTTGTTGTCGGTGTCCATGCCCTTGTAGACCGCCTTCGCTATGCTGTCCTCAACATACAGGTCGCCGTATTTTTTGTTCATCGCCGCAACCACTTCGGAATGATCGATCATCTTCAGCTTGGTGCCCGGCGTGTTCGCAAGATCGGTCACCGCGGCAGTGGGCAGTCCACCGACCCAGAAAAAAGCGTCGATCTTGCCATCCTTGATGGCATTGACCGACTCGGCGACGCCCAGGCGTTCGCGCTTCATGTCGCGGTCCTTGTCCAGGCCGGCCGCCTCGATGATGCGAAAAGCCATCACTTCGGTCGCGCTGCCGGGCGAACCGGTCGAAACACGCTTGCCCTTGAGGTCGGACATCTTGTTCACGCCGCGGCCGTCGATGGAAACGACATGCATGCGGTTGGGGTACAAAATCATCAGGGTCCTGAGCGCAACTTTGCCGCCCTTGAACTTGTCCTCGCCGCGGTAGGCATCAAGGGCGGCATCGGTCATTGAAAATCCGACGTAGGGTTTGCCGCTTCCAATGAGCTTGAGATTGTCAACCGAACCACCGGTAACTTCCGCGGTGGCCTGCATGCCCGGAACCACCTTGGACAGCACGGCGGCGATACCCCCGCCCATCGGATAGTAGACACCGCCGGTACCGCCGGTAGCGATTGAAATATTTTGCGCCGTGGCGAGTGCCGCAAACGACATCGCCGCCAGCGCCAGACCTGCGCGCAGAAACTGTTTCATTTTGAGTCCTCCGATATGTAAGCGACACCATGCAGCCAAGCGCTGGCCAAGCAGGGTTACTTTACCAACGCCCTGTGCCGTCATTATAGGGCGGGCCGCACCGTTTGCGCCGCCTCATCCATCAGGCCTGCCGCCGGACGCTCCGCAGCACCCCTTACTTCGCGAACAAGCGGCCTATGTCCTTGAATGCCTTGAATTCAATCGCATTGCCGCACGGATCGAGAAAAAACATCGTGGCCTGCTCACCGACCTCGCCCTTGAAACGAATTTGCGGCGCGATGACAAATTGGGTGCCGGCGCGAATCAGCTTTTCCGACAAGGCCTCCCACTCGCCCATCGACAACACCAGGCCGAAATGCCGCACCGGCACGTTCTCGCCATCGACCGCACTGGTATTGCGATGCCCGGCCTCCTCGGGCGACAGGTGGGCCACGATCTGGTGTCCGTAGAAATCAAAATCAACCCAGTCCGGGGCGCTGCGCCCTTCGGGACAACCGAGCAATTCGCCGTAAAACGCACGCGCCTTTTGCAGGCTGGTGACCGGGAAGGCAAGGTGAAAAGGATGGGCGACAGACATGATGGCAACCTGCAGGATGAATAAAGAAACCTGATTATCGCGGATTTTCCATTGCCAAGGACAGGGCGCGCGCGGTCTCCCGCCCTCAGCGTGCGTCCTCCCCGGCCAAGCCCCTGCGACCCTGCTAAGCTTGCAGCAGCAATCGCAGCAGGGCAGCAGGGCAGCAGGGCACCAGGGCATCCGGGCACCGCCCATGCCCCGCGCCCCCTCTTAACCTACCAGTTCACGAACCGCCGCCGCACCATGCAGCATCAAGCCAATCCAGCCGCACCTCGTGACCATCCCGTCCTCGCGCGGCGCATGGCGCTTGCGACGAAATACCTCGCCGGAGACGGCATCGAAATCGGCGCGCTGCATGCCCCCCTGCCCGTTCCTGCGGCGGCACGCGTCAAATATGTCGACAGACTGGATGCCGCCGGCCTGCAAGGGCATT
Organism: Bordetella parapertussis; assembly: GCA_945906975.1. The sequence goes on from CAMDRY010000376.1 coordinate 3,177, forward strand.
ACCCGGAGCTTGCCGGGCAGGCATTGACCACGGTGGATATTCTCGACGATGGCGAGACACTCGGGACCATCGCCGACGGATCGCTCGATTTCATCATCGCCAACCACATGCTCGAGCATTGCGAAAACCCGCTGGGGACCGTTCGCAATCACTTTCGCAAAATTCGCACAGGCGGAGTGCTCTACTACGCCGTTCCGGACATGCGCTTCAGCTTCGACAACAGGCGTGCGCTGACGTCCATGGCCCACTTTGTCGATGACGATAAACTGGGGCCGGCGCAATCACGCGACAGCCATTTTGACGAATGGGTGCGCCTGGTCGAGGGCATTAGCGATGCGCAAACCCTACGCGCAACCGCCCTGCGGCTCAAAGACATCGACTACAGCATTCATTTTCACGTCTGGGACTTCGACAGTTTTCTTTATTTCGTTGATCTGGTGCGCGACCAGAACCCGGGGCTTGAATTCGACTGGTCCCACATCGAACTCAACCACCACGAAATCATGTCCATCTTCACCCAACGCTGAGGCCGCGTCCGCCTTCAGGCGGCCGCGGCCCCATGACATCCCGAAAAAGCAAGCCTGGAACTCAGGCGCTCTCGTAAAGTCGCGTCAGCACAAATTCGCGATGCCCCAGCGCCTCGGCGGCGGTGAGCCGGCCGTTGGCCGTGCGGAACATGCAATCGAGCAATTTGTCGCCGGCATCATCGGGCGACATTTCGCGGCGCAGCAGG
>CAMDRY010000377.1 GCA_945906975.1 Bordetella parapertussis
CGCCTGGACGAGAGTGCGGTGGTGCACCGCGCCCCCAGCCGCCCGAACAAGGTCGAGCGACTGGTCAGCGTCATGGCCCCGGCCAAGGCGAGGACGGCTGCTTAGGAGATTTGCAAACCGCAGGTTTGATTAGCAGAAACGGGATTGAACATGAACAGACTGCAAACGCCATTGGACAACACGCTCACCCCGGAGGGGGCCATCAAACTCAAGACCTTCGGTGTTGGCGTTCTTGTCGGCTTCACCATCAAGGGATTGATCACAACGGCGCTGATGGTAATGGTGATGTTCGAATTCATCCATTACTGAAACCGCGACGAACAATGCCGCCCCGGCGCGGCAGGGGTGCGGGTCGGCAACAGGGTCAAACGCGAGGAGAGCGGCATGCATGGGTTGACTGGGGTGACGGACAATGTCTATTTTTTCGATTTTGAGGCGATCGAGCGTGGGCACGCGCTTACCGGGCCCCCGTCAGGCAGTTTTTCCGGCACCGCTACGGACGCGCCGCCGGTCGGCGCAGCGCTGCTGCTGGCGCAGATCCACGCCAGCGCCGAGGAAATCGCCGCGACGCACGTCGAGCTGACGCGCCAGGCCCGCGAGCGCTCGCGCTCATTGGCGGTGATGGTCGGGCAGATCCAGGACATTGTGTCTTGCGCCGGCACCCCGGCGGGCAAGTGGCCTCATGCCAATGCCGATGAGAGGATCGAGAAGCTGCGAAACGCCAGTGCCGCTTCGGGCGAATTGCGCGCCCTGCTGCGCGAGCAGGTGTCGCAGGGGCGTGTCGCCATACAAAGGATCGCCGACATTGCGCGCCGCGCCGGGCTCGACGGCAGTCACGCCGCCTAGGGTGCATAGGCGACTTACCGTGCGGCGCCAAAGCGTCAACGCGTCAACGCGAAAAACCCCATCTTCACCATCGCAATCCAACCCACCTATCCCTCAGGCAACCGCCATGGTCAGCACCGGCAGCGCAAAAACAGAAGAATACAAGGCACGCGAATACGAGTTCACCGAGCGCGATTTTGCGCAGGTCCGGAAACTGATCTACGAGCATGCCGGTATCTCGCTGTCGGAGAACAAGCAGGACATGGTCTACAGCCGGCTGTCGCGGCGCCTGCGCGAAAAAGGCCTGTCGCGCTTCGCCGATTACCTCAAGCTGCTGGAAACGGCCGATGCCGAAGAATGGCAGGCGTTCACCAACGCGTTGACGACCAACCTCACCTCGTTTTACCGCGAATCGCATCATTTCCCCATTCTCGCCGAGCACCTGGCGCAACGCCGGCGCGCCGGTGGCGAGCCGCTCACCGTCTGGTGTTGCGCGGCCTCCACCGGCGAGGAGCCCTACACCATTGCGATGACCGCCATAGAGGCGCTCAAGGATAGCGCGCCCAATGTGCGCATCCTGGCTACCGACCTGGATACCAACGTGCTGGCCAGGGCCGATGCCGGGGTGTACGACCTTGAGCGCATCGAGGCGCTAACCCCGGAGCGCACCAGGCGTTTTTTCCTGCGCGGCAAGGGCGCCAACGCCGGCGTTGTAAAGGTGCGCCCGGAACTGCGCAAACTGATCACCTTTCGCCAGCAGAACCTGCTCGACGCCAAGTGGCCGGTGCGCGGTCCCTTTGACGTGATCATGTGCCGCAACGTGATGATCTACTTCGACAAGGAAACACAACGCCAGATCCTGGAGAAATTCGCACCGCTGCTGCGCGCAGACGGCCTGCTGTTTGCCGGGCATTCAGAGAGTTTTTTCCATTCCGCCCACTTGTTCAAGCTGCGCGGCAAGACGGTGTATGAGCTGGCCGGGAAGGCGCAGGGGTTGCATGGCCGATGACTACCACGAAGCCCTGGCGACGACCTTCTATTACGACCGCAACTTCGAGACCGATGCGGCGAAAGTGCTGCCCGGGGAATATTTCGTCACCAACAAGGACATGTTGCTGGTCACCGTGCTCGGTTCCTGCGTTGCCGCGTGCATTCGCGACCAGAAGAGCGGCATCGGCGGTATGAACCATTTCATGCTGCCCGACAGCCGGGTGGACGAGAGCAGCCAGTCCAGCGGTTCGGCGCGCTACGGCAGCTATGCCATGGAAATTCTGATCAACGACATCACCAAAATGGGGGCGCGGCGCGAAAACCTCGAGGCCAAGGTGTTCGGTGGCGGCAACGTCCTGCCCGGAATGACCGTGGCGAACGTCGGTGAGCGCAACGCTGAATTTGTCTTGCGCTTCCTCGCGACAGAAAGAATCCATGTCGCCGCGCAGGACCTGGTGGATATCTATCCGCGCAAGGTCTATTACTTCCCGAAAAGCGGGCGGGTGCTGGTGAAGAAATTACGCAATATCCACAATGACACAATTTTCTCGCGCGAAAAGGATTACGGCTCACGATTGAGAAAAACCAGCATCGGGGGCGAAGTGGAGCTCTTTGGGTGAGTTGGTGTTGCCACGGCTGAGATGCAATTCTAGGAAAAACCATGGAAAAGATAAAAGTGCTGATCGTCGACGACTCGGCGCTCATTCGCAAAGTGCTGACGGAAATCATCGACCGCGAAGCGGACATGAAGGTGGTCGGTGCGGCGCCCGACCCGCTGGTGGCGCGCGAGATGATTCGCAATCTGGCGCCCGATGTGCTGACACTCGATGTCGAGATGCCGAAAATGGACGGGCTGGACTTCCTGGAAAAACTGATGCGTCTGCGGCCGATGCCGGTGGTGATGGTGTCCACGCTGACCGAAAAGGGCTCGGAGATCGCGCTACGTTCGCTGGAACTGGGGGCCGTCGATTTTGTCGCCAAACCGAAGATGGACATCGTCGGCGGCATGAAGGAGTACGCGCACGAGATCACCGACAAGATTCGTGCCGCGGCGCAGGCGCGAATCAGGCGGCCGGCACCGGCTGATGCCGCGCCCAAGCGCAGCCTGCCGGCGCTTGGAAACCGCGGTTCGACCGAGAAACTTATCATCATCGGCGCCTCCCCCGGCGGTACCGAGGCGCTCAAGGATTTCCTCATGGAACTGCCGGCTGATTCGCCTGCGGTGCTCGTCACCCAGCACATGCCGCCGGGCTTCACCCGTTCGTTTGCCGAGCGCCTCAACTCATTATGCCGGATGACGGTCTCCGAGGCGGTGCAGGGCGAGCGGGTGCTGCCCGGTCACGCCTACATCGCCCCCGGGGCGTTGCACATGGCGGTGCGAAAGAGCGGCGCCAACTACATGGTCGCGCTGTCCGACGCACCTGTGGTCAATCGCCACCGGCCTTCGGTCGAGGTGCTGTTCCTGTCGGCGGCCGAATGCGTGGGCGCCAATGCCATCGGCATCATGCTCACCGGCATGGGCAAGGACGGGGCCACCGCGATGCTCGAAATGAAACGCGCCGGCTCCTATAATTTCGCCCAGGACGAGGCAAGCTGCGTGGTGTTCGGCATGCCAAAAGAGGCGATCGCCGTGGGTGCCGTGGATGAGGTCGTGCCCTTGAACGAGATGGCACGACGCGTGTTTGACCGGCTTGCCTTGTCGGGGCGCCGTACCAACCGGGTTTGACTCGTCCCATCAATACGGTGCAAAGAAAGCAATGAACATTGCCAGTCTCATGCAAAATAACCAGGCCCGTATCAGCTTGTCCGGGCGATTCGACTTCAACAGTCATCGCGAATTCAAGCCGGCGTGCGAGGGACCACTCACCGAGCCATCCGTCGTCGAAGTGGTTGTCGACATGGTTGAGGTCGATACTTTCGACAGTTCCGCACTTGCATGCTGTTGGTCCTGCGCCATCGGGGCAGTGCTGCGAGCAAGCGCATCATCATTGAAAATTGCGCGACTCCGGTTAATGCAGTGCTGCGTTTAGCCAATTTTCAACAATTGTTCACGATG
>CAMDRY010000378.1 GCA_945906975.1 Bordetella parapertussis
GGGGCGACCGACGGTCGCAATCTTTTGTGCCTCTTCGCCCGAACTCACAGGGGTCTACGGCGCGCGCGCTGCCTGCAATTGGGGTGCGCTGGATGCCCCTCCCTCCGTTGACGAGGTCATGGTGGCGCTGACAGGCTTGTGGTCTGGCCCGGCATGATGCGCTTTGTCTACACCGCGGTTCTGTGGCTTGCGCTGCCCTGGGTGGTGCTACGGTTGTGGTGGCGTGGCCGGCGCGAGCCCGGCTATCGGCTGCATATGGCCGAACGATTCGGTCGTTACGCTTTCAAGCCGGATAAGCCGGTTATCTGGTTGCATGCCGTGTCGGTTGGCGAAGCGCGCGCGGCCGAGCCTTTTGTACGCGCGCTCGCTTTGCGCTATCCGGGGCATCAACTCGTCGTGACACAAATGACCGCCACCGGCCGCGCCACGGCGGAGCAATTGTTCGCCGGTGTCGCGCATTGTTGTTACCTGCCCTACGACTACCCGTTCGCCGTTGCGCGCTTTCTTGCGCATTTTCGGCCCCGGCTGGGCATCCTGATGGAGACCGAGATCTGGTTCAACCTGATCCGGGGCTGCCGCGAAAAGCAGTTACCGCTACTGCTTGCCAACGCCCGCCTGTCGGAAAAGTCCGCCCGGGCTTATGCGCTGGTGGCTTCCCTTGTGCGCGAGGCCTTGCAAGGCCTTTCTGCCGTCGCGGCACAAAGCGAGGCGGATGCGGACAGGCTGCGTGCGCTCGGGGCGGGTGAGCTTGAAGTGACAGGCCATCTGAAGTTTGATGTCACCGTTCCGCAGGCCATGCGGCTGTTGGGGGCCGAGCTGCGGCAGCGCTTTGGCGTCACCCGCCCGGTGCTCCTTGCCGCCAGCACCCGCGAAGGCGAGGAAGCGCTATTGTTGGACGCCCTGCGGCAGCATCCTGTTGCCGATCTTCTCACCCTGATTGTGCCGCGTCATCCGCAGCGCTTCGGCGAGGTGTCGGCCTTGCTCAAGGCGCGCGGACACACCCTTGTACTGCGCAGTGAAAATCGCGATGTTCCGCCCGATTGCGCCTTTGTGCTTGGCGACAGCATGGGTGAGATGGCGGCGTATTTTGGCGCCTGTGACGTGGCTTTTGTCGGCGGCAGCCTGCTGCCCTATGGCGGGCAAAATTTCATCGAGGCCTGCGCGCTCGGGGTGCCGGTGCTGCTGGGCCCGCATACCTATAATTTCGCCAAGGCTGGCGAAGATGCGGTGGCGGCGGGCGCGGCCTTGACGGTGGCCGATGCAGCGGCGCTGGTCTCGCGCGTAAAAGCGCTACTGTCCGAGCGCGAATCTCGCGCTGCCATGGCAGCGGCGGGGCGGCGCTTTAGCGCGGCGCATCAGGGCGCCACCGGGCGCCTGATGGGGATCGTCGCGCGCTTACTCGCCCAGTAGACGGTTGACGGCGGCCACATCCTCTTCGGAGAGCGAGCCTGCGGCTGCTTTGAGCTTGAGGCCGTTGACCAGCGTGTCGTAGCGCGCCTTGGACAAGTCGCGCTTGGTCGAGAACAGTTGTTGCTGCGCATTCAGCACGTCGATATTGATGCGCACGCCCACTTCGTAGCCAAGCTTGTTGGAGTCGAGGGCGCTCTGGCTGGAAACGAGCGCTGCTTCGAGCGCGCGCACCTGTGCCATGCCATTGGTCACGCCAAGGAAGGACTGGCGTGCCGACAGCGCTGCACTGCGTTTGCTGAGCTCCAGATCCTGGCGTGTCTTTTCCTGCAGTGCGACGGCCTGGCGAACCTGCGAACTGACGTTGCCGCCGGCGTATAAGGGGACTGCCAACTGCAGTGCGATAGTGCGGCTGTTGGTGTCGCTGGCGGTGTTTGCGGTCCCTGTCGAGGAGAGGTTTTGCGAGCTTGCGCCCAGCGTGCCGACGAGGTTCAGCGACGGGTAGTGGCCCGCGCGAAGCCGTTCTATTTCGCGCGTGGCGATTTCCAGGCCGGCTTCCTGGACGCGCACGCCGAAACTTTGTTCTTCCGCGCTTTTCACCCATTGTTCCATCGCGCTCGGTTGCGGTGGGGAAAGCTGCCGTGTAGTGCGCAAAGGCAGCAGTCCCGCAGGCAATTTTCCGATGATTTGTTGCAGCACTTGCTTCTTTATTTCCAGGTCATTCTCGGCGGCGAGGCGCTGCGAGGTCGACAGGTCATAGCGCGCCTGGGCTTCATGCGTGTCGGTGATGGTGGCGGTGCCCACTTCGAAGTTACGTTTGGCCTGCGCCAGTTGTTCCGAGATGGCGGTGAGTTGGGCGGTGATAAAGGCCAGACTGTCCTGCGATGCCAGGACGTCAAAATAGGCTTGCGATACACGCACAATCAGATCAAGGCGAGCTTGCGCAAAAATGGCTTCCGCTTGTGCGACCTTATAGCCAGCCCCTTTGTAGGTCATATAGCTCGCCCAGTTGAACAGCGGCTGGGTGAGGGTGATGCTGTAGCTGTTGGTGTTGCCCTTTCGGTTCGAGTCCGGCAAGGCGTTACGGAAAGAAATCTCCAGGTTGTTCATTTGCGTCGACATGGTGGCGCTGACGGTGGGCAGTATTGCCGCCCGTCCCTGCGGCAGGCTCTCAAGCCCGGCGTCGCGGGTTGCGCGCGCCGATGCATAGGCCGCATCGTTGCTCAGCGCGTCGCGGTAAATTTGCAGCAGGTCGGCTGCATGCGCCGGACCGGCCAGGGCCGCTGCGATAAACCAGGTGGCGCAAAGTGTGCGTGAGAGATTGCTGTTCATGTCGGTAATTTTCGAATGGAGGGTTTCAGTAAGTCGCCATGCCGTTGTCCACTTGCCGCGCCCAGCCATCCACACCGCCGGCCAGGTTGAAGACTTTTTTAAATCCGTTGCGCTCAAGAAACATCGCCACTTGCGCACTGCGTCCGCCATGGTGGCAAATCACCACGGTGTCTGCGTCCGGGTCCAGTTCGGACAGGCGTGCCGGAATGGTGTTCATCGGGATCAGCATGGATTTTTCGATGTGCGCCGTTTCGTACTCCCAGTTCTCGCGCACGTCGAGCAACAGCGGCGCTTTGTCACCGGCGCGGTCCAACCATTCTTTCAGTTGTGTCGGATTGATCTGATCCATTTGATTCGGATGATGGCGTGAAATGAGCGCTGCAGGGGTAACAAATCGTATCGGCGCCAGGCTTGTGCGCGACGCGGTTAAAACGAGAAACGCTTGGGTTGCGCGGCGTTCACGAGCGGGGCTGTGCAGGTTTCAAATAATACGGTGGACTGAAAAGCCCCGGGCGCGTTGCAAGTGACGAGGCGCGCTTCCATCACGGGTGCGTCGCCGACAACGGCGAACAGGCGGCCGCCGGGCTTGAGCTGGTCGAGCAGGGTTTGCGGCAATACCGGCGTCGAGCCAGTCAGTACGATGACATCGTAGGGGGCCGCTTTTGTCCAGCCTTGAGCGCCATCACCGAGCGCAAGGCTGATATTGTCGAAAGCCTGCGGGGCAAGATTTTTCTCGCCGATGCTCTTGATGGCTGGGTTGATCTCGATGCTTACGACCGACAGGGCGCGATGCGCGAGCAAGGCGGTCAGATAGCCCGATCCGGTGCCCACTTCGAGCACCTTGTCGGATTTTTTCACGCTGAGTTCCTGCAGGATGCGCGCCTCGAGTTTGGGCTGCATCATGTATTCGCCGGGAGCGGCTCCCGTATAAAGCGGAATTTCCAGGTCGGAGAAGGCGAGCTCGCGGTGCGCAGCCGGTACGAACTCTTCGCGGTGCACGGCGTAGAGCAGTTTCAGCACTTCGGCGTCGAGCACCTCCCATGGGCGGATTTGTTGCTCGACCATGTTGAAGCGGGCTTGTTCGAGATTCATCTTGGGATCTGGAAAAGGCTGTCGGAAGGGGG
>CAMDRY010000379.1 GCA_945906975.1 Bordetella parapertussis
CGAGCAGTTCCTTTATCGAGAAGCCAGGCTGCTCGATGAGGAGCGCTACGAGGAATGGCTGGGGCTGATGACCGAGGATATCCATTATTGGATGCCTGGCATACAGGCGCGTTATCGCCGCGACAAGACGCCGCGCATCGACCCCAAACGCATGGCGCTGTTCGACGACGATATGTTCAATATGCGCCGGCGGGTGACGCGCTTCCTCGATGCCACCGCCTGGGCTGAGGATCCGCCGACGCGTTCCTGTCACACCATTTCCAACGTCGAGGTGGAGCTCACCGCCCGCGAGGACGAGTATAAGGTGTACTCGACATTCATCAACTGCCGCGGTCGCAATGAGACCGAGGAATACTGGCTTGCCGGCAGGCGCACCGACATGCTGCGCCGCGCCGTGGACGGCAGCCTGCGCCTGGCCAGCCGCGAGATCGTCATGACACAGTCGGTTTTGCTGTCCAAAAACCTGAACGTGTTCCTGTGAGCGGCTGGCTGGAGGGGCAGATCGCGCTAGTTACCGGCGGCGCCGATGGCATAGGCCGCGCGGTTGTGGAGCGTTACCTGAAGGAAGGCTGTGCTGGTGTCGTTGCGGTCGATCGCGACGCCGCAGGCCTGGCACGATTGGCGACAGACTATTCGGGAAAGGTTGCAACGGTGACAGGCGACGTGCGCGATTACGCCGTGCACGAACAGGCGGTCTGCGCCGGCCTCGAGCGCTTTGGTCGTCTCGACGTGCTGGTCGGCAACGCCGGCGTGTTCGATTTTCGGCGACCTCTGCGCGGTTATGACGCGGCGACGCTGGCCTCGACCATGGACGAGTTGTTCGGCGTCAACCTGCGCGGCTATCTCTATGCGGCGATGGCGGCGCACGAGGCGCTGGTGGCCAGCCGTGGTTGCATGATTTTCACCGCATCGGTGGCGAGCTTCCATGCCGGTGGCGGCGGCGTGCTCTACACCATGGGCAAGCATGCCGTGGTGGGCATGGTCAGGCAACTCGCGTTGGAAATGGCACCCGAGGTGCGCGTCAACGGTGTCGGGCCGGGCGGCACGTTGACCGGCTTGTCAGGCACTGTGGCCCTGGGCCACGCCGATCGGCATATCGGGGGCGATGTTGCGGAATTTGATGCGCGTGTCGGCGCGGCGGTCCCCCTGGGCTTTGGCCAGCGGCCCGAGGACCACACCGGCCTGTATGTGTTGCTCGCGAGTCGTGACAACGCGCGCGCGGTAACCGGGGAGATTTTCATGAGCGACGGCGGTGTCGGCGCGCGGTCCATTTGAGCGGGGAGCGGGCTATGAACTCAGCGGCGAGCGGCAATCATCCGCCCAACCAGTCCCATCCGGCGATCGGCAAATCCGTCATGGCCGCGGGCTTTCGCACCAACTACCACGACCTCGGCGAGGGCCCGCCGGTGATCCTGCTGCATGGCTCGGGTGCGGGCGTGACCGGTTGGGAGAACTGGAACGGCGTCATGCATGACATGGCGCGTCGCCACCGCGTGCTGGTTCCAGATATCGTCGGCTTCGGCTTCACCGAACGTCCGGAAGGGACGCAGTACAGCATAAAGCTGTGGGTGCAGCACCTGCTCGGCTTCATGGATGCGCTAGGAGTGGAAAAAGCGGCCCTGGTCGGCAATTCCTTTGGCGGGGCATTGTCTCTGGCGACAGCGATACGCAATGCCCACCGCGTCGAGCGCATGGTGCTGATGGGCACTCCGGCCGGCGAATTCGCGCAGCGCGCGTCCAACGCACGCTCTTGGTACTTCGAACCTTCGATCGAGAGCATGGCAGAATTATTGCGAACTTTTCCCTTCGACGTATCCGTGGTGACGCCGCAGATGGTCCGGCTTCGCTACGAAGTGAGTCTGCTCGCGGGCGGCATGGCGGCGTACCGCAAGCTCTTTCCCGAGCCTGGAAAAGCCGGCGAAGTGAAGACGGTTAAAGGCATTCCCCAGGAGCAATTGCGCGGCATCGAGACACCGATCCTGGTGTTGCATGGGCGGGATGACCAGCGTGTCCCGCTCGAATGCGCACTGCGCATCGCGCAATGCTGCGCCAATGCCGATCTTCACGTATTCGGAAAATGCGGGCATTGGGTGCAGATCGAGCGGCGCGATGCATTTTTGGCACAGACACTGGCGTTTATTGACCAGCCAGCGCAATAGCGCGACCGGTACGCCGACCCGGACCGGATTTCCCGGTCAGTTATAACGAGGACAGGAGGAGTTGTGGCTATTCGCAGATTTGAAATGGTGAAGTCGCTTGCGTTGATGTTGTGCGCATCCGTGGGACTGGGATTGGGGGGGCAGCAGTCCGTGTCGGCGCAGCCCTATCCGAACAAGCCGCTACGCATCATTGTGCCATTTACCCCGGGTGCGACCAACGATATCGTTGCGCGACTGCTCGGGCAGAAGTTGTCGGAAAGCATGGGGCAGCCGGTGATTGTCGAAAACCGCACGGGCGCCGGTGGCAATATTGGCACCGATTTTGTCGCCAAGGCGCCACCGGACGGCTACACGCTGTTGTTGTCGGCAAACACCATTACCGTCAACGCCGCCATGCGCGAGAAGCTGCCCTTTGATGTGATGCGTGATTTGCGTCCGGTGATCCTGGTCGGGACGCAGCCGATGATTCTTGTCGCTGGGCCCGATTTTGGCGCCGAAAACATCAAGGGCTTCATCGCTATGGCCAAGGCCAGGCCGGGGCAATTGAGCTGGGGAACACCGGGCAATGGCACGCCCCATCACTTGGTCAGCAAGATGTTTGAGTCGATCACGGGGACCGAACTGATACACGTGCCATTCAAGGGGGCTGCCCCGGCTTTGACTGAGACCATGACTGGCCGTATTTCGGTGACATGGGCGACCTTGGCTTCGGCGGGGCAGCTTATCAGTTCGAAAAAAGTCAAAGTGTTGGGGGTCACCAGCCCGAAGCGCATTACCGCGCTGCCCGATGCGCCGACGCTGATTGAGTCTGGCGTTGCCGGTTTTAATGTCGGATTTTGGTACGGGATTCTTACGCCTGGCGGCACGCCCGACGATATCGTCACCCGCTTGCACACGGAGCTGGCACGCATCCTGAAGCTGCCTGACGTTGCAGAGAAACTGGTGTCGATGTCGATAGAAATCAGCGGCGAGTCCCCGGCGCAGTTTTCCGAGCGTATCCAATCCGACCTCGAGCGTTGGGGCAAGATCGTGCGCGACGCCAACATAAAGTCGGATTGATCGCGGGCGGGGGCGGTCAGACGCCGCGATCAGCCCTTGTACTCGAGCACGTGCATGCCGGCATTCCAGTCGCTGACGGACATCAGGCCTTCCTTGGACACATAAAGGTCGGTTTTTTGCGTCGAGGCGGATGTTGGGGTGCGGGTCGTCGGGTTTTTCGGGATGGGCGGCACCCAGGAGGCGATTTCCTTGGGGGCGAACTGGTCCTTGATGGTGAATATGCGCACGCCGGCGTTGTTGTAGGTGGTGTAGATCATGTCCTCGTTTTGCATCGAGTCCCAGCGGCCGTCGCTGAACATGTGGCCGACATAGACGTGATTGCGGTTGACCATCACCTGCACGCCATCGGGGTGTCCGCCCTGGTCGCTATAAGAGGGGTGCTTGATGCCGCGGCCTATGCCTTGTGGCGGCGCCGATCAGTCCTTTGAGATGGCTGCGCCGCGTCAAATCGGACATGTTTTTCCTCCCGTGTCGGTTTGCTATTGCGGTGTTTGGGGATCGATGTGTTGCACCGGATCGACGATCCCGGGTCGGGTGCCCGGTTTTTCTGCAGCGCTTATTCGGCTTTGGCGCCCGAGGCTTTCACGATCGGGCCCCAGGTATTGAGCTCGGTCTTGAGCATCTCCGTCATCTGCTCGGGCGTGC
>CAMDRY010000380.1 GCA_945906975.1 Bordetella parapertussis
TGCTGAACCGGGGCGCCCTGAGCAGCGCGGCACTTGTGAGAACACCATCGGCTTGGTACGTCAGTACTTGCCCAAATACACCAGCCTGCAGCGACTCACCGAAGCCAAACTCAAATCGATTGAAGACCGCCTAAACCATCGGCCACGCACGTGCCTTGGCTACCTCACCCCGCACGAGGTACTCTTCGGGCTCAAGCCCATACCCATTGCGCTTCGAACTTAAATTCGCAATTTCCCCCGACACTCGGGGATGCGCGTCTGCGCAAGCAGACCAAACCCGGTGTTCACGCCATAGACCGTACGGCCCGAGTGCGCGATATCGTCGGGCACCCGCGCGAATCAGCAATGCGCGCCCAGCTGTCCTCGCCGAGCGTGAGCTCGCAGGGACCGCTGTCATTCCACTGCCAGGACCTGGCCGCGCAGTCTGATCTCAACGGGCTGGAAACGGCCTACTGGCGAGCCTTTCCAGCCGACCATGCGAACGGGGGCGCGTAAAGCCGCAGCGACAAATTCCCTTCACAGTGGACTGCCGCGCGTGTAGCATGCAGCAGCGTTCGTGATGCCCTCGCGGCGACCCGCCCCGCAACACATTCGCCCAGGATCGAGCCCGTGAAAAAAGCACCGCCGCGCAGCAAAAATATCGCACCGCCCCAAAACGACGAGCGCACCGGACTGGGCAAGGCCTTGTCGCTGTACTCGGCCTACGGCTGGCGCGGCCGCATCGGCCTGATTTCTCCTTCGACCAACACCACACTTGAGCCCGAGTTCTGGGGCATGGCACCCGAAGGCGTGTCCATCCACACCGCGCGCGTCCACCAGGCGGGTCGCCAGGGGCTGCAATCTTCCTATCAGCGCATGGCCGACGGCATTGCCACCGCCTCGACGCTGCTGGCGACCGCCGAAATCGATGTCATTACCTTCGGCTGCACCTCGTGCACGCTGTTCGTGCCGGCCACCGAAATCCGCAACACCATGGCCAGGCATGCCGGTTGTCCGACCGTGCTCGTCGCCGACGCGGTGATCGCGGCCCTGCAGGCGTTGCAAATCGAAAAAGTCGCCGTCATCGGCCCGCGTACCGAACTGGTCACCCACAAGGAGGTGCAGTTCATTCGCGACTCGGGCTTTGACGTCGTGTCCTCGAGTTGCCTCGGCCTCGGGGCCACCGAGGAGGAGCGCCGCTACATCGGCCGCGTCCCGCCCGAAACACTCATCCGGCTGGCGCAACGCGCCGACTGCGACGCCGCGCAGGCGGTGTTTGTCAGCTGCACTCAGCTGCCGACCGCAACCATGATCGATCGCCTCGAGCAGGAACTGGGCAAGCCGGTCATTACCAGCAACCAGGCCACGCTTTGGGCCTGCCTGCGCGCCATTAAATTCAACACGCCCGTCAGCGGTTACGGCGTGTTGCTCGGTTCGGCGGCCAGCGCACACGCGGCCTGAGTCCGGGACGGGCGCGCACAGGAATTTTGTTGGCCCCCATTTCTTGAGCTCCCTCAGAATCCTCGGCGAGGACGACGTCCGCGCGCTGATCGACACCGACACCGCACTGGCGCTCGCGCGCGACCAGTTCCTCGACCAGGCGCAGGGACTGAGCGCGCTTTCGACTCCCGCGGCAATCGACCTTGACGCGCGCGCGCTCGGCGGGCCGCGCTTCAAGTTCAAGGCGGCTACGGTGTCGCGCCTCGGTGCATCGGGCCTGCGCATGATCAGGCGCGCAACACCGCAGGCGGACGCCTCGCACTATTGCGCCGTCTACCGTCACGCCGACAGCGCGTTGTCCGGCCTTGTCTCCGAAGTATGGCTAAGCCGCATCCGCACGGCTGCATTCGGCGCCGTGGTGGCGGCGCGCCTTGCCAATCCGGGGCCTGTCGTCATCGCCCTGCTGGGCTGCGGCGCCATCGCCGATGAAATCGTGCCGATGTTCGCGCGCCTCCTCCAGGTCACCGAGTTGCGCGTGCATTCGCGCTCGCCGGACAAGCTGGCGGCGTTTGTGGCGAGGCACGCGGCCACCTGCGCTTTTGCGCTTCGTGCCGAAGCCGCGTGCGAGCGCGCGCTCGCCGGCGCCGACGTGGTGGTAACGCTGACCGCAGCGACAATACCGCTGATCTTTGCACCCATGCTAAAGCCCGGTGCGGTGGTGTGCTCGATGGGCAACGACAATGAACTCGATTACGGCGTGCTCGCCGCAGCGCAGCGGCTGGTGGTCGATGACGCCGATTTTGCCTCCGAGGCGGGCGACGGCCGCGCCTGGATCGCCCAGGGGCACCTGTCGGTCGACCTGTTTAACGCGCGAATCGACGCGCTCGCCTGCGAGGTGGTCACCGGGACGCAACCGGGCCGCCTGGCCGTGAGCGACCGCATCGTTGCACTGATACAGGGCATGGCCATAGGTGATGTCGCGTTTGCGGCGCAAGCGCTCAACGAAGCCGAGCGCCGCAACCTGGGCGTGGTGGTTGAACTGCCCTCAGGCACCAAACCTGCTTGATGGATGCCATATACTTGCCGTGGTTTGCCGGACTGCCGCACCCGATTTGTTGCCGAATTTTATCCAAGGAATGAACATGCGCCCCCTTCGCTTCGCCGTATCGCTACTTCTGGTACTGTGCTTTGTCTTCGCCACTCACACCGCCGTCGCGCAAGATTATCCGGCACGCGCTGTCCGGCTGGTCGTTACTTTCCCGGCGGGGGGCTCGGCCGATATCACCGCGCGCGTATTCGCCGATAAGCTGTCGGAACTGTGGAAACAGCCGGTGGTCGTTGAGAACCGCGTCGGCGCGGGCGGGTCCATCGGCGTCGAGGCGGTATTCCGCTCCGCGCACGACGGCTACACGCTGCTCTTGATGAGCAACACCCACCTCATCAACCACGTGCTGTTCAACAAGCTCGCCTACGACATCACCCGTGATTTCCAGCCCATCGGCGTCGTCACCGCCTCACCGATGTTGCTGGCGGTGCACCCGTCGGTACCGGCCAACAACATCAAAGAGCTCACGGCCATGCTCAGGGCCGCGCCGGGAAAATTCGACTATGCGTCCTGCAATATCGCCAGCCCGCATCACTTTGCAATGGAAATGTACAAGCACGCGTTCGGCATCGATGCGCTGCACATCCCGCATCGCGGCTGCGGACCGGTGTCCGCGGACGCTGCGGCGGGGCACGTAAAAATCGTCGCAACCAACGCTCCCACGGCGCTCGCCTTCGTCAAGGACGGGCGCCTGCGCCCCATCGCTCTGCTCTCCACCAACCGCTCCCCGTCGATGCCCGACGTGCCGACCATGGGGGAGTCGGGCATACCCGAGCTCAAGGGCTTTGCCATCGACAATTACTACGGCTTCATGGCGCCCAGCGGCACGCCCCCTGCGGTGCTGGCAAAAATAGAAGCGGACCTGCAACAGGTATCCAAGCTGCCCGACCTGCGCCGCCGCCTCGATCAGTCCGGCTTCGACATGTTCGTACTGTCCTCGACCGATATGGGCAAACTGATTCGCGCCGATGTGGCCAAATACGCGCAGGTGGCAAAACAGGCGGCGATAAAGACCGAATGAACCGGATCGAGATGCGCGACCGAACCCTAAGGACAAAGCCGTATTGATTCACGCAGGGATCGTTTTGGGTGTCCGGGCAGGCGTCATGGATGGATTGCCCCGGCCCTTATTGTTTTTCCCGCGTGTTACCGAATGGGCACCATCAGTCTTTCGCCGTTTCCAGCGCCACCCGCAACGCTTTAAGGAAGCGCATCGCCGGCAAGGGCAGGTGCCGGCCTTTTAGCTGCACTACGCTGAGCGAACGGCGGGCCATGCAGCGCTCGTCGATATAGCGCGCGGTCACCGCGTCGCGGGCCTGTCCGAGCGCAGTCCCCA
>CAMDRY010000381.1 GCA_945906975.1 Bordetella parapertussis
ACTGCCGGAGGGCTCTGCCCTCGTTAAAATAGCCGCGAGTCCGCATCCGGATTTTTCACGGTTCACCTTTTACCTTTACCCTTTACCCATTACCCATTACCCAGAGACGGAACAGCCATGAACCAACGCCGCAACCTCAATCCAAAAACCGTCATGCAACCGGGCGGTCCCTACAGCCAGGCCGTGCTCAGCCCCGCCAGCGGACAATTGCTGCACGTGTCGGGTCAGGTGGCGATGCGTCTTGATGGCAGTGTGCCGGCGGATTTCGTTGAGCAGGCCGAACTGGTGTGGAGCAACCTCGTCGAGGTGTTGCGCGAGGCGCAGATGGATGTGTCGCATCTCGTAAAGGTGGTGACTTACCTCACCAACGCAGCACACCTGCCACAACTCGGGCCGGTGCGCGGAAAATTTCTCGGCGACAGCCGCCCGGCCTCGACGTTGGTCGTCGTTGGCGCGCTGGCCAAGCCGGAATGGAAAATCGAAGTCGAGGCTGTCGCGCTGAAAAACTGAAGAGCCGACGCACAGGCCTATCGGCAACGCATGACCTCATCTGTAATCCGTTCGCCCTGAGCCTGCCCCCTTCCGGGATTAGCTTAGGCGCATCGAAGGGCTCCGACGGGCTTAGCCCGAACGGGTTGATGTCGCGAACTAAGCAATGTAAAAAGGGGTGATCGTCCCTTTGTTAGTCTGCGCTCAGCGCAGCGTCTCAAAAAAATCCAGGATCTCGCGCCCGAGGATGTCTTCCTCGGTGTTGAAGTGCGCGACGATGGACATGTGGTTGTGCCGCGTCAGCCTGAGGTAGCGCGGCGCGCGGCGCCGACCGATGCTTAGCTTGTGCGCGAGCTCGAGGCCGTAGACGTCCAGCAGCGGGTTTTCGAATTCGGCGTTGACAATGAACACCGGCAGATCGCCGCCGCCATGGTTGACGTGGCTGACCGGCGAGCGCGCCTCGTATTGCGTAATGTCGTCGCCAAAATAAGCTTTGACGCCGGCCGCGTTCGGGTTCTCAGGCGACTGGTCGGCGCGCAGCCTGGCGGAAATCAATACCATTGCAGTGACGTGTCTGCCCTGGTAGCCGAGAGCCCGGTCGTAGGCGTAACTCGCGACATGCGTGCCGCCGGCCGAATGCCCAAGAAGAAACAGGCGCGCCGGGTCGCCGCCATGGCGCTGCACATTGGCATGCAGCCAGCCCATCGCCAGTGCCAGGTCGTCGGCGCCGCCCGGGTACGCCGCTTCGGGCGCAAGGCGGTATTCGACATTGATGCCAAGGTAGCCATGGCGTGCAAACCAGTACAACACGTTGTCGTAGATTTCGTCGCTCGTGCGCTTGTCGCCGCGAATAAAGGCGCCGCCGTGGACGAATATGGCCACCGGCGCGTCATTGCAATGCGCCGGCTGGAACACATCGAGCACCTGGCGCGGGTGTGCGCCGTAGGCGATGTCGCGCGTCACCGTGATGCCGTCCTTGGGTGCGGCGGCGAGCAGCGGCGCGTAGGCCTTCTTGGTCAGGTCGCTGTGCTGCTGGATATTGCTCGCCCAGACCGGGCCGATCGTGGCCATCGCCTGTTGCAGCGACTGCGGCGCGCCGGAGAGCGGTCGCAGGCCGGATTGGCTGCGCTTGTTCAAGCCGCGACCTTGACCCTCGTCGCAGCGCCGCCGTTCGGCGTGCGCATGGATTCGAGAATGGCGCGCATGTCTTCAATGGTCGCGAGGCGCGGGTTCATGCGCACCTGGCCGCTTTTCATCGCCGCCTGTGCGACTTTTTCGCGCGCTTCATCACTTGGAACAAAACGATCGAGGCTGAGGTCAAGGTCGAGCGCGTGGCGCAGTCGCGCCAGACCCTCTGCCGCGGTTGCGGCGCCGAAGGCGCGGGCGACTACGGCCGCTTTCGCACCCATGCTCGCCTCGTTATAGGCGGTGACTGCCGGCAGTGCCAGGGCGTTGCCAAGGCCGTGCGCGACGTGATGCAGCGCGCCAAGCGGTGCGGCGATAGCGTGCGCGAGGCCCAGGTTGGCGCTGTTGAAGGCAATCGCCGCCTGGCAGGAGGCGATCAGGCACCAGCTTCGCGCCGCCGGGTGGGCAGGTTCCTTGTAGGCGGTCACCAGCCATTGCCCGAGCAGGCGCATTGCCGATTCAGCAAACGGATCGCTCATGATTGAGGCGGCTTTTGATACGTAGGCCTCGACAGCATGCGTCACCGCGTCGTAGCCGGAGGCGGCTGTGACCATCGCCGGCGCTGACACGCACAGGCTGGCGTCAAGCAGCGCGATTTGCGGCGTCATTTCCTGCGAGCGAAAAATAAGCTTGATATCGGAATCGGGTTTGCCGGCGACGGCCGATTCAGACACTTCGCTGCCAGTGCCGGCAGTGGTTGGCACGGCGACCAGGAGGCTGGCATGCGGCTTAAAGCGCTTGCCGAAGCCGGACACCGATTCTGCCGTGCCCGGGTTGGACAACAGCAGGCGCGCAACCTTCGCGGTGTCCATGGCCGAGCCGCCACCGATGGCGACGATGAAATCGGGGCTGGCCGCCGCCAGCGACGCTGCGCAGGCCTCAATGGTTACGGTATCAGGTTCATGCGCCGGCACAAAATGAAAGGCAGCGGGCCTGCCGCAGGCCGCCTGCAGCATGGCGCCGACACGCGCTGCCATTTCGCTGTTTTCGAAAAAGCCGTCCATAACGACGGCCGGCCTGCTGGTGCCGGCCTCCTTGGCGAGATCGCCGAGCTTGTCGAGACCGCCCCAGGCCGAGATGATGCGCCGGTTGGAGTGGACAAAGCTAAAGGCTTGGGGGGCGTCTTGCATGTTGGAACCTCGCGATAAATTATTTACGGGGGGACGACGTGCGCCGAGCGCGGCGCTCAGGTGATATCCATCACCACGCTTTTGTGCTGCAGGTAGGCGTCCAGGCCTTCGATGCCCAATTCGCGGCCATAACCACTCATCTTGTAGCCGCCGAAGGGCATTTCAATACCGATGACGGCCGGCGTGTTGACCGACACCGTGCCGGCCTCTATTTTCGCCGCGAGTTGGTGGCCGCGCGATAGCGAGCGCGTCCATACCGTTGCGGCCAGTCCGTAGTCTGAATCATTGGCCACGGCAATCGCCTCGTCCATGTCTTTGACGCGTATCACCGCCAGCACCGGACCGAAAATTTCTTCGCGCGCGATTTTCATTTTGTTGCTGGCGTGGTCGAAAATCGTCGCTTCAACGTAGGGTCCGGAAAGCCCGGCCGGTGCACCGCCGCCGCAGACCAGCTTTGCGCCCTCTGCCGTGCCGCTATCGCAATACCCGAGGATGTTTTGTTGTGCCGCTTTGTTTATGACCGGGCCCAGCGTGGTCGAGGCGTCCATCGGGTTGCCGGTCTTTAGCAGTTTTGCGCGTGCGACGAGTTTTTCAACGACTTCATCAGCGACCGATTCCATGACGATGCAACGCGTGCGCGCAGCACACTTTTGCCCGGCGTGGCCGAACACGCCAGCCGCCGTGCCCATGACAGCGCGCTCGATGTCGGCGTCATCGCAAATCACTGCCGGGGATTTTCCGCCCAGCTCCAGTGTTACGCGCTTGACCGATTTTGCCGCGGCTTGTGCCACCTGTATCCCCACTTCGGTTGAACCGGTGAAGGATAGCTTGGCGATGTCCGGGTGCGTGGCAAGTGCCATGCCGACCTCGCGGCCCGGGCCCGGCGTGACATTGAACACGCCTGCGGGCAGGCCGGCGGCTGAGGCAATCGCGGCGAAGGCGAGTGTGGACAGCGGCGTTTCACTCGCCGGCTTGACCACCACGGTGTTGCCGGCGGCCAGCGCCGGCGCAAG
>CAMDRY010000382.1 GCA_945906975.1 Bordetella parapertussis
TCCCGGACATGGTGCGAGGCGCCTCACGCCACGCCGGCGTGGCGCGTCTTGCTGCTGCCCAGCGCCACGCCGCCTATGACCAGCGCCAGCGCCACCCAGACCGCCGCATCCGGGATTTCACCCAGCGCCATCATCGCCACCAGAACGCCGATGATGGGCGCCCCGAGCAGCCCCATGGACACGCTCAAGGCCGGCAGATTGCGGCCGGCCATCGCGATGGTCCAGAACGGAATGGCGGTGCCGATCACGCTCGAGACCGCGAGCAGCAGCACCAGCCTTGCGTCCCAGGCGATGACGTGCCAGGAGTCGGAAACAACGGCAATGAGCAACAACAGCACCGTCGCCAGCATCATCTCCCAGGGCACCAGTTGGAAGGGTGTGGCGCGCCAGGCGTGGCCGCGGTTGTGCAGGATGCTCGCCGCCCACAACAGCGCGGCGAGCAGCAAGGCGCCGTGCCCCAGCACCGCATTGCGGTCACCCCAGTCAAAGGCAAACGGGTTGAACAGGAAAGCCAGCCCGAGCATGCCCAGCGCGACACCCAGCACGCGGCGCGGCGTAAGACGTTCGCCAAGAAACAGCGCGGCACCGGGCATTACCCACAGCGGCGTGGTGTAGGCGAGCACGACCGAACGTCCGACCGGCACCAGTTGCAGCCCTATCGAGGCAAGCACGGCAAAGCCCACCATGTGCAGCAGTGTGATGCTCAGCACCACCGGCATGTCCGCGCGCGTTGGCACCGGCAAGCGGCCGCGCGGCAGCGCAATTGCGAGCAGCACCACCGTGGCGATGGCCGAGCGAAAAGCCGACATCCAGTACGGCGACATGCTCTCGAGTATCAGCTTGTTGATAGGCCAGGTAAGCCCCCAGCCACAGACCGTCACGGCAAGGAAAATGTATCCGCGCCGCGTCGATTGCATCTTTGCCTAGGCCCCTTCGGCAGTCTTGGGTGCATTTTCCGGGTGCCACTGGCCGCGCCGCATGCGCGTTATTTTCACCAGTTTGAACAGGCCGGCCGCGCGAAAAGGTTCGCTCTTTGAAAAACGTTCGGCATCGGCAAGGCTTGGCACGTTGAGCAACAGGATACTGCCTGTTCGCGCAATGCCGTCTTCGGCCAGCGCCGCCCCGCCCAGCACCAGGATGTCCTTGTGCTTTTCCAGATAGGCAAGGTGCTCCTCTTTTTTGGCTGCGCGTATCGCCGTGGCGTTGGCGCCGTCTTCCTGGTAAATGAGGTAAAGCATGGTTCGACTCCTTTTAAATTGCTTTTTCTGATTGGGTTGCTGCCTGAAAACCCTCGCCAGTATTGGCTTTCCCGCCATCGTCCTTATACGCCAAGCATCGCCATCTGCCCTTTAGGATAGCGCGTCCCGGCAACCAGCGAATCGTCCACGGCACGTGACAGTGCGGCGGCCTCCGCATCATCAAGCCTCACTGCAACAGCGGCGAGATTGTCCGCAAGGTGGCTGCGACGTTTGGTGCCGGGAATGGGCACGATGTCCCCGCCCTGCGCCAGCAACCAGGCCAGCGCCAGTTGCGAGGGCGTGCAGCCCTTGGCTTTGGCCATGTCGGTGAGCGGCTTGATCAGCGCGGCGTTGCTCTCGATGTTGCCCTGCTGGAAGCGCGGGTGGTCGCGGCGGCGGTCGGTCTCGCCAAGATCATCCCGGCTGGCAATGGCGCCGGTGAGCATGCCCCGCCCCAGCGGCGAGTAAGGCACAAAGCCTATGCCCAGCTCGCGGCACAGCGGCAGGATGTCCGACTCGACAAAGCGGCACCACAGCGAATACTCGGTCTGCAGCGCGGCAATCGGGTGCACCCTGGCCGCGCGGCGAATGGTGTCTGGCCCCGCCTCGGACAGCCCCAGGTAGCGCACCTTGCCCTGCTCCACCAGCCGCTTCATTGCGCCGACAGTGTCCTCGATCGGCACCGCCGGATCAACGCGGTGCTGGTAATACAAGTCGATCACCTCCACACCCAGCCGGGCGAGGCTTTTATTACAGGCTTCGATCACATATTCAGGGCGGCCGTTGGCACCGGGCTTGCCATCGGGCATGCGCACATTACCGAACTTGCTGGCGATAACAGCCTTGGCGCGATAGCCGTCGGCGAGCGCGCGGCGCAGCAACTCCTCGTTCTTGCCCTCGGCATACGCGTCGGCTGTGTCGAGAAAATCAGCGCCCGCGTCCAGGGCCGCGCGCACCGTGGCAATGGCCTCGGCCTCATCCACCGGACCGTAGAGATTGGTCATGGCCATACAGCCCAAACCCAGCGCCGAGACCTCCAGTCCGCCTTTACCGAGTTGCCGTCTTTGCATCTGTCGCTCCTTGGTCAAGCCTTGCTCAATCATTGGACATTCTTGCGGATCACAACTTTTTAGAAGCTGCAGTGTAGGCCAAAGTGCGCGGGCCCTCCAGCCACACCGTGGCGCAAAAGAACGCCTACAATGCCGCTTCCCCAAGTCTGCTAGGAGGCGGCACCATGTCGGGCACCCAACAAATAAAAATGCTCACGCGCTACAACGCCTGGGCCAATAAAAAAATGTTCGACGCCGTTGCGGCACTGCCCGATGGCGAAGCGCTGAAGGAGCGCGCCACACTGTTCAAGAACATGGTCAACACGCTCAATCACCAGTACGTCGTGCACCTGATCTGGCAGGCCCACCTGGAGGGGCGCGAGCACGGCATCCAGGCTCTCAACACCAAGGTCCACACCGAACTTGCACCGCTATGGCAGGCGCAGCAGGACATCGACGCCTGGTACATCGACTGGGCCGACAAACTCACCGAGTCGCAGGCGGATGAGACGGTGGATTTCACGCTTATCGGCGGCAACCAGGGCAGCATGCGCCGCGGCGACATCGCCTTGCACGTGATCACGCATTGCAGCTACCACCGCGGCTGGGTGGCGGACCTGTTCTTCCAGGTACCCAAGCACCCGCCCAGCATGGACTTGCCCGTCTATAACCGTGAAATGCAACTCGCTGACAAAAGCTAGTCAGGTGAGGCGGGGGCGCGCCGCCTGCAATATCACTCCATGCTCTCCAGCCTGATCAACGCATTCAAGCCGAACGCCCCCGCCGCCGCGGGCCCGATGACCGTGCTCAACGTCGGCGGCGGCGACAAGACGGTACCCATTCCGGCGCACTTTGACGGCTGGCGCAAGACCCTGCTGGATGTGAATCCGGCCGCAGACATCGTGTGCGATGCGCGCAAGTTGCGCGATTTCGTGCCCGCCGCAGGCTTTGATGCGGTGTATTGCTCGCACAACCTGGAGCACTATTACCCGCACGAGGTGCCGGGCATGCTGGCCTCTTTTGCCGCGGCGCTCAGGCCAGGCGGCTTTGCCGAGATCCGCGTGCCGGACATCGGCGCGCTGATCGGGCATCTGGCGGAAAAAAATATCGGCCTCAACGACACGGTCTACGACAGCCCGGCCGGGCCGATCACGGCGCACGACATGATCTACGGCTTTGGCGCCGAAATCCGCCAGAGCGGCAAGGATTATTACGCGCACAAGACCGGTTTTTCGCGCACATCGCTCTCTGCGCAGCTGTTCGAGAATGGCTTTCCGGTGCTGTGTTTCGCACCGCCGCTGTCACAGTGGGAGCTCCACGTGTTTGCCTTCAAGCAACAGCCCGACCAAGCGCTGGCGCGCCGCCTGGGCCTCACCCCGGCATAAGGCACACCGGCTGGAAAGCGGTTCCAGTCGCGGCTTTCTAGCCATTTTGCGAATTAAACCTCGAAGTGCAACATCCGGGCTTTAGAGGAAGGTGAGATGCCCCGGGGTGTACCTTTCTGTTTGCGAAGACGGATAG
>CAMDRY010000383.1 GCA_945906975.1 Bordetella parapertussis
TGCACCTGGCTCGAATCCAACGAGCCTTCCTACATCCTCTACACCTCGGGCACCACCGGCAAGCCCAAGGGCGTGCAGCGCGACGTCGGCGGCTACGCCGTGGCGCTGGCCGCCTCGATGAAGTACATCTATTGCGGCGCTCCGGGCGACACCATGTTCACCGCCTCCGACATCGGCTGGGTGGTCGGCCACTCCTACATCATCTACGCGCCGCTCATCGCCGGCATGACCCGCATCCTTTACGAGGGCCTGCCGATGCGGCCGGACGCCGGCATTTGGTGGAAGATCGTCGAGGAGAACAAGGTCAATGTGATGTTTACCTCGCCCACCGCGATCAGGGTGCTGAAAAAGCACGATGCGGCTTACCTCACCAAGTACGACCTCTGCTCCCTGCGGGCGCTGTACCTTGCCGGTGAACCGCTGGATGAACCGACGCATGCCTGGATCTCCGAGGCCCTCGGCAAGCCGGTTATCGACAATTATTGGCAGACCGAGACCGGTTGGCCGATTCTCACCGCGCAGCCCGGCGTCGAAAAAACGCCGTTAAAATTCGGCAGTCCGAGTTTCCCGGCCTATGGTTACGACCTCAGGTTGTTGCGCGAATCGGATGCCAGCGAGGCGGGCAGCGATGAAAAGGCCGTGGTCGCGATAGTGCCACCGCTGCCCCCGGGCTGCATGAGCACCATCTGGGGCGATGACGAACGTTTCGTGCGCACTTATTTCTCGACCTTTTCGAAAAAACAGGTCTACAGCACCTTCGACTGGGGTATCCGCGACAAGGACGGCTATTACTTCATCCTTGGCCGTACCGACGATGTCATCAACGTCGCCGGCCACCGCCTTGGCACACGCGAAATCGAGGAGGCGATCAGCATGCATCCGAACATCGCCGAATGCGCGGTGGTGGGTGTGGCTGATGCGCTGAAGGGCCAGATGCCGCTGGCCTTTGCCGTGCCCAAGGACGCGTCGCGCGCGGGCAGCGCCCAAGAGCGCAAGGCCTTCGAGAAGGAAGTCATGGCAACCGTGGACAAGCAACTCGGGGCGATTGCGCGGCCCAGCGCGGTGCATTTCGTCACGCTGTTGCCCAAGACCCGTTCGGGCAAGACGCTGCGCCGCGCCATACAGGCGCTGGCCGAGGGGCGCGATGCGGGCGACCTCACCACCATCGAGGATCCGGGCGCGCTCGAGCAGGTGCGCACGGCACTCAAGGACTAGCGGCAGCGTTGCCTCACCGCGGGAGGGCGGGACGGTTAGAATCGAGGCTTTCGCCCATTTACGGAAGCCGACATGAAAACCAAGCCCTGCCTGACCCTCGACGACTGCAAGAAAATCGCCGCCGCCTGCGAGGCCGAAGCGGTGAAAAACAAATGGAATGTCACTATTTCCATTCTCGATGACGGCGGCCACCTGCTGTGGCTGATGCGCATGGACGGTTCGACGCCGGCCAACGCGCAAATCGCCATCGAAAAAGGCCGCAGTGCCGCCATTTCGCGCCGCTCGACCAAGAGTTGGGAAGACCGCATCGCCGCCGGACGCCACGCCATCCTGAAAATGCCCGTATTGCCGGTGCAAGGCGGGCTGCCGATCATGGTGGGGGCTGACTGCGTCGGCGCCATCGGCGTTTCCGGCGTGCAATCGCACGAGGACGAACAGATTTGCCAGGCCGGAATAAATGCCTTAGCTTGAACCAAACGGGCGCTACAGCCCGGGTGCAAAGCCATAGGCACACTCTTATTTAATAAACAGGGGTGGATCAGCGTGTCACTCAAAACCATATTGACCCGCGGCATTTTCGCCGCAAGCCTGCTTGCCTCAGGGGTCGCTTTTGCGCAAACCTCCAATACCATGGACGTCGTCCCGGAGAAAATGCCCAACGACATTCCCTATCCTATGGTGCGCCCATATCGCTCGATCGCGCCGATGCCGTTCTTGCCGCAGCCGTGGCCGAGTCGAAAAAACGCGACTGGAAGCTGATTTGTGCGGTGTACGACTCGGGTGGCAATATGGTGTCGTTCAAGCGCATGGACGGCGCGCAAATCGCCTCAATCGCGATTGCCGAACACACAAGGCCAAGGCTAAGACCAAGACCGCGGTGACTTTCCGCCGCGAGACCAAGGCTTTTGAAGCCGGCATCCAGGCCGGGAAGCACTGCCTGATTACGCTTCCCGGTGTCATCGCTTCGCGCGGTGGCATCCCCATACTTGACGGCGGCAAGATGATTGGCGCAGTCGCTTGCTCCGGCGGCATCGGTGCGCAGGATGCGCTTGTTGCCAAGGCCGGTATCGCCGGAATGAAATAGCGACCCCTTAATACATGGAACATATGGAGCACATGGAACACATGGGTAAAAAGGCCGCCCCAGTGCGTTAGGGGTGGCCTTTTTTATTGCCGTGGACTAAATCGTGAGCAGCGCTCTTACGCCCAACGCAAAGGCCGGCAGGGCAACCAAATTGATGAGCAGCGCGGTGACAAAAAAGAACCACAGCGCGGCGCCCGCCGGCGCGGTGCGACGCAACAGCGTTTTGGCCGCCCAACCCAGGCTGGTGAGGCCGGCGAGCGGGAAAAACGCCAGGAAAGGCAGCATCAGGATATAGACCAGGGAGAAGGTGTTGCTGCGCGGCCATGCGGGCATGCTCTCACCCAGCCACAGCGTCAGCACGCCGCATACCGCCGCGGCCAGCAGGTTGGCTGGCAAGCTGCGGCGGGCGAAGGCGATCGGTGACTCCTTTTGCTCGGGTGGCGGGTCCTGTTCTGCGGGTTCGTTCATGCTTGTTCACGGTAAAATGACAGGCTCATTCTATCCGCAAGCTTCGATCCGTCCGCACAGGAGATTTTCATGCTCAAAGGCCGCAACGCCATCGTCACCGGATCCACCAGCGGCATCGGCCTTGGCATTGCCCAGACCTTCGCCCGCGCCGGTGCCAACGTCATGCTCAACGGTTTTGGCGAGGCCGCCGCGATTGAAAAACTCCGCGCCGACCTGGCACAGGAAACCGGCGTAAAAGTCGCCTATTCGGGCGCCGACATGACCAAGCCGTCGGAGATCCGCGCCATGGTCGCGCAGGCGGTGAAGGAATTCGGCGGTGTCGATGTCCTTGTCAATAACGCCGGCATCCAGCATGTCGCGCCGGTGCATGAGTTCCCGGAAGATAAATGGGATGCGATCATCGCCATCAATATGTCCTCCGCGTTTCACGCCTCCAAGGCGGCGCTGCCGCATATGCGGGCAAAAAAATGGGGCCGTATTATCAACATCGCCTCCATCCACGCCCTGATCGCTTCGCCCTTCAAGTCGGCTTATGTCGCCGCCAAGCACGGGGTGCTCGGATTGTCCAAGACCATCGCGCTGGAGAACGCCCAGTACGGCATCACCTGCAATGCCATTTGTCCGGGTTATGTGAAGACGCCCCTTGTTGAGAGGCAGATAGACGACCAGGCCAGGGCGCACGGCATCTCGCGCGAAAAAGTCATTTCCGACATCATGCTCGCGCCGCAACCGACCGGGCGCTTTGTTGAGATCGCGGAGTTGGCCGGGCTCGCCGTCTTTCTGTGCGGTGATGCCGCTGCATCGATTACCGGTGCTGCGTTGCCGGTGGATGGCGGCTGGACGGCGCGCTAGTCCTCCAGAAGGGCAGGCTGGAAACGCCCGTCTGGCGCAATGGGATGGACCCCTCCTCACCTAATCGGCATCAAAGTGCCAGACTGGAAGTGGTATCCACCAGTCGATAGAGAGGAGAGGTCCACATGAAGCTTATTCGAATCGGGGTTGATTTGGCAAAGGACGT
>CAMDRY010000384.1 GCA_945906975.1 Bordetella parapertussis
ACTTTGCCGCGCTCGCCGAGCGGCTCAATTTCACCCGGGCCGCCGAATGGCTGCATGTTTCGCAGTCGACCCTTTCGCATCAGATACAGCAACTGGAAGAGGCGTTGGGGACGATCCTGCTCGAGCGCAGCGCCAAACGTGTCAAGCTAACGCCTGATGGAGAGGTGTTTCTCGCCAGCGCGCTGGAGGCTCTGGAGGCCGTGGATACCGGGGTACGAAACCTTAAAGGGCCTGCGCCGGCCCTCGCCGGGGAAGTCCGCATCGGGATTACCCCCAGCTTTGCCGCGGCGCTGGTTCCCGATTGCGTCGCGCAATTGCTGGAAAGCCACCCTTCGGTGCGCGTCGTCATCAATGAGATGACCACCGAGGAGGTGCGCGCCGGGCTGCTCTCCGCGGAGCTGGACCTCGGCATTGCCTACCTGCCCCTGGAGACAAAGGGTCTGTCCTTCGAGCCGCTATTCGAAGAGGAGATGGTGGTGATGGTGCACGCTACACATTCTCTGGCGGGAAAGCGCCGCATCCGGCTGGTGGATCTGCATCTGCAGCGGATGGTGCTGCCGACGCATCATTTTTCCATTCGCGACACCATAGACGGCTACTTTCGCGCCGCCGGCGCGCAACCGCAGATTGTTGTGGAAGCCGACAGCTTCGCGACGACCTTTCTGCTGATCGAGCGTCTCGGGCTTGCGGCCATCCTTCCACGCACCGTCGCGGCGGGCGCACCGGGGTGCCGCAGCATTCCGATCGAGAAGCCTTTTGCGGTGCGCACGCCTTCGCTGTTTCTTCGCCGGGGCGCGCGGCTCGCGCCGCCGGCGCGCGAACTGGCGCAGATGCTCAGGACAGAAGCGGCGCGACGATACTCGCGCAAGCATCGATGATATCGATCACTGGCATCTGAAAAGATCATTTCTGCACAGGAGCGAGTCAGACTAAGGTGGCGGCTTCAACGACAGGAGTCGACCATGAATCAGATTAGATTTGCCGCGGGGATATTGCTCGCAGCGCTTGCTATCGCATCATTTCCGGTGTCGGGGCAGACATACCCGTCGCGTGCGGTGAGAGTCATCGAGCCTTATCCTCCCGGCGGAGTGCTTGACAGCCTGGTGCGCGCCGTATCGCAGCGTCTGCAGGAAGCCACCGGGCAACCGTTCGTGGTGGAGAACCGGGCCGGTGCCAATGGGATTGTCGGACTGGACGCCTGCGCCAAGGCCACGCCCGACGGTTACACCCTTTGCATGACCACCAACGACAGCATTTCGATCAATCCTCATCTGTACACGCAGATGCCCTTCGATCCGGCAAAGGATCTGACCCCGGTCGCACCGCTAGCATGGGCCAACGGCATCATCGTTGCGCATCCTTCAGTGCTCGCTTCGAATCTGCGAGAGTTGCTTGCCTTGTCGAGGCAGAAGGCCGGTTCTGTCACCTGGGGGACCTGGGGCAATGGCAGCACCTCCCATCTGTATCTTGGCTGGATGAACAACGAAACCAAGTCGGACCTTACTCACGTTCCTTACAAAGGCGCGGCACCTCTGCTGCAGGCGATGCTTGCCGGTGAAGTTAGCTCCGGCCTGCTGGCGAGCGGCATCCTGATGCCCCATCTGAGAGCGGGAAAACTCAAGGCTTTGGCGGTCGTCGGCTCGCAGCGCTCTGCAGCCCTCCCGGATACGCCAAGCCTGCCTGAGAACGGCCTCGACTTCTACGTCAAGACCTGGTTCGGCACCTTTGCTCCGGCCGGCATGACAGCGGCCTCGGTGCAGCGGATCAACAGCGAGATTGCCAAGGCCACCGGCGACGCAAAGTTCAAGGCCCAATTCATGGCACCGGCAGGCTTTGACCCGGCAATTATGACGCCCGCCGAGTTCGCGGCGTTCCTCAAGGAAGACCGCGAATCCGGAGCGCGGCTGGTGCGCGCCGCCAATATCAAATTGGACTGATCCATGGGCTTGCGCATTCAGATTCTTGGCATTGCAATCGCCTGGTCGTTCATTTGCGCCAATGTCGCGGCGCAAGCCTATCCGTCGCGCGCCCTGCGGCTTATCGTTCCGGCCGCACCGGGCGGGCCTCTCGAAGCAGTTGTGCGGCCGCTCGCCGAGGCGATGACTGCCAACATGGGACAACCGTTTGTCATCGACAATCGGCCCGGTGCCAATGGAATCATCGGCATGGAAGCCTGCGCCAGGGCCGTGCCGGACGGCTACGCGCTGTGCGCGAGCACAATCGCGATGATTTCTGTTAACCCCTGGCTGTATGCGAAGCTCCCCTATCAGCCGAAGCGTGATCTGGCGCCGATCGCCCCCCTGGTGGCCATAGAAGATGTGGTGGTGGCCACGTCGAATACGGCGTTTGCCTCATTCGACGAGATGATCAATGCCGCCAGAAGTCGTCCCGGAACGCTGAACTGGGGATCCCCCGGCATCGGCAGCATTCCGCACCTGCGCCTGGGAGCCATCCGGCAATGGAAGAATGTGGACATCGCCCACGTGCCTTACAACACGGCGCCCGCGGTGGTGCAAGCGCTTCTCGCCGGAGACGTGCAACTCACCGTTATTGCGGCGGGCTCGGTGCTCCCGCAGATCCGCGCCGGAAAACTCAGGGCGCTTGCCACAGGTAGCCGCATTCTGGCCAAGGTGCCCACCATGCGGGAACTGGGCATGGATTTGAATGTGGTGTCGTGGTTCGGTTTGTTCGCTCCCGCGGCGACGCCCTCCGAGGCGATCGCCCGCCTGAACCTCGAGGCGCGTCGCGTCGTGTCGAGCGATGCCTTCCGCTCAAAGGTGCTTGAGCCGCAAGGCTTTCGCGCGCTCGATGAAACCCCCGCAGGCTTTGCCGCAATGCTCAGCCAGGAGCAGGCGTCGCTCGGTCGCATCATCCTCAGCAGCGGCATAAAAGTTGAATAGTCAGGCACTGTCATGATTCCAGCCACGATCTTCGTCAAAGGCAGCCTTTCCGCGCGTCGCCATGAAGTACGCGCCCGGGAATCCGTGCGCATTCCGGTATCGGACGGCATCGAGATCGCCGCAGAGGTCGTCCGGCCAGACTCGACCGGCCGCTTCCCGGTGTTGCTGGGTTTTCACGCCTATCCCAACGATGAGCAATTCGAAGAAATAAAGCCGGTCGCGTTCTGCAATCAGTACGCCCATATCGAGGCGGGTGACAGCAACTATTTCGCCAGGCGCGGTTACGCGCATGTTGTGGCCAATGTACGAGGCACCGGTTTTTCAGGCGGCCTGTTCGGTAACCTTGATCGCCGCACCATTCTCGACATTGCCGAAACCATCGAATGGCTTGCCCGCCAGTCCTGGTGTGACGGCAAAGTCGGCATGCTGGGAATGTCGTATTTCTCCATCGTGCAGCAGTTCACTGCGGCGCTCGCGCCGCCCAGCCTGAAGGCGATCTTCGCGCCCTACGGTTGGACCGACATGTACCGCGACCGTTATTACCGCGGCGGCATTCTGGTGCACGGGTTCATGCGACTGTGGGTGCCATCCCTGCACCGGGTGCGCGTCGACAGCACGGTGCGTCGCGCCATTGGCGAAGCAGAATATCGGCGCCGTTTAGCCATTGCGCTGGACGATCCCGAGATTGCCGCGGTTCCTTTTCTGGTTGAAACGCTGGAGCACATCGATGATGGCGCCAATGCCCTGATCGCCGATACTTTGATCCAGCCCCTGGACTCACCTTACTATCGTGAACGCTCCATCGATTGGAGCGCTCCGCCGCGCGTGCCGGCTTATCTGGGCGCCGATTGGGGTATCTACGGGCTGCACCTGCCGGGGGTGAT
>CAMDRY010000385.1 GCA_945906975.1 Bordetella parapertussis
AACCCCTGGATCGCGCAGTCGCTGTACAAGGCGTTTGTCCAGGCGCAGCGCATCACCTACGATTCGCTGCGCGAAACGGCCGCGCTCAAGACCATGCTGCCCTGGTTGGGCGCGCATGTGGACGACCTGGTCGCCGATTTCGGCCCCGACTGGTGGGCCTATGGCCTTGAACCCAATCGCCACGTACTCGAGACCTTTTTGCGTCATCACCACCGCCAGGGGCTGTCAAAGCGCCTGCTCAAGCCCGAAGACTTGTTCGCGCCGGAGACCTTTGAGGCGTTCAAGATATAAGGGGTGGGTGGCTGGAAACCCGCTCTTGGCACGGGTTTCCAGCGTATTTGCTAATCTATTTTAACGCCGACGTCTTTGACGACCTTGCCGTACTTCTCATAGTCGGCTTTCACCATCGCGGCGAATTCCTCGGCCGTGGTGACCAGCGGCTCGAGCGCGCCCGAGCGGGCGAATTTTTCTTTCACATCGGGCAGGGCGAGCGCCTTGTTCACTTCGGCGCGCAGCCTGGCAAGCACCGGTTCCGGTGTCCCTTTGGGCGCGCACAGTCCGAGCCAGATGCTGTTGGCGAAGCCCGGATAGAACTCGCCTATCGTCGGCACGTCGGGAAAGCCCGCGAGGCGTTTTTTGCCCGCAACGGCGAGGGCGCGCAGCTTGCCGGCGCGAATTTGCGGTCCTGCGGTTGACCCGGCGAATTCGATAGGCACTTCTCCGGCCATGGTGGCGGTGGTGGCTGGCGCCGCGCCCTTGTAGGGGATGTGCACAAGATGGATGCCCGCGCGTGTCTTGAGCATCTCCATCGATAACTGGTGCTGGCTGCCGTTGCCGCCCGAGGCGTAGGCGAGCGGCGGGTTGGCCTTCTTGGCGAACGCGATGAATTCCTGGAAGGTCCTGAACGGCGCATCCGGATTGGCGGCGAGAAAAAATTCGTTTGAGGCGATGCTCACAATGTGCGCGAGGTCCTTCATCGGATCGAAGGGCATCTTGCTGTAGACATGCGGGTTGATGACGATCTGGCTGTCGGCGCACAGCAGCAGCGTGTAGCCATCGGGCGCGGCCTTGGCGACGATATCGCCGGCGATGTTGCCGTTCGATCCGGTGCGATTCTCTATCACCACCGGCTGGCCGAAAACTTCGCCCAGTTTTTCGCCAATGACGCGGGCGGTGATGTCCGGCGCGCCGCCCGGGGGGACGTGCACGAGAATGCGAATCGGCCGCGTCGGCCAGCTTTGCGCTTGCGCGCCGCCCGCGGCGAGCGCGAGTAACAGGACTGCCAGCAGCTGCCTCATGCGCAGCGCCGCTTGAGGGCGCCTTCGTCCGCGCCTTTCATATTGTAAAAAGTCCACATCTTGGCGATGACCTTGGGGTGCCAGATCTGGCTTTTCGCATCAGCCAGTTCCTGTCCGCTTATGGCTTGCGGCGTGCCGATCTGGCTGGCGCGGAACAGGCGCAGCGCGTTGTCCTCGAGCATCACCGAGGCGGCGAACGCCTGCTCTATGCTGTTGCCAACGATGACGGCGCCGTGGCCGCGCAGCATCATCGCCTGGTTTGATCCGAGGGTGCGCGCCAGCGCTTCGCCCTGCTCGGGACGCTGTATCAGCGTCGGGTCCGGATCCACCGGCACTGTTTCGCCAAAGGGCGCGCCGGTCACCCCGACCGCGAACAGCGGCTTGCCGACGATGCTGAACAGCGTGGCGTAGGCGAGGTGCAGGTGGAACACCGCCATGACGTCGGGGCGCGCCTTGAACACGCCGGTAAAAATGGGCGTTTCGCTTGGCGGATTGTTGCTGCCCTCGAGCTTGTTGCCCTGCGGATCGACGACGACAAAATCATCGCCCTCCAGCAACCCGGGATGGCGGCCCTGGGTGCCGCGCATCTCGCGTGGATTGAGCAGCAGGTTGCCGGTCTCAGGAATGCGGGCGCCGACCAGGCCGCCGTGGTCCATCAGGCCTTCCATGTAGAGCAGCCGGCAGGCATCGGCCAGTTGGTCGCGCAGTTCCTTGCTTCCTTGCATGGTTTTTCCTTGTTGGGTCGGTGTGGTGTTCAGTCTATGGTGGCGCCAACTTCTTTGACCACCTTGCCGTACTTGTCGTAGTCGCGGCGCATCATGGCGGAGAATTCCCCCGGCGTGCTGATGTAGGGTTCCAGGCCGCCGGCACCCTGCAGCCGCTGTTTTATTTCAGGCTTGGCCAGTAACTTGTTTATTTCGGCACGCAGTTTGGCGAGCACGGGTTCGGGCATGCCCGGCGGGCCGTACAGCGCCAGCCAGATGGTCACCTCATAGCCCGGATAGAACTGGCCGATGGTCGGTAACTCGGGGAAGGTGTCGGAGCGGTGGGCGCCGGTTACGGCGAGGGCGCGCAGGCGCCCCGATTTGATCTGCGCGGCGTTAGAGGTGCCCGAGAACACCGCCATGGTTTCGCCGGCGACGGTGGCGGTCGCCGCCGGCGTGCCGCCCTTGTAGGGAACGTGCAAGAGCTCGATGCCGGCGCGCGCTTTGAGCATTTCCATCGACAAGTGGTGCTGGCTGCCGTTGCCACCCGAGGCGTAGGCAAGGGGCGGGCTGGCCTTCTTGGCGTAGGCGATGAATTCCTCGAAGGTTTTCACCGGCAGCGCAGGATTCACCGCCAGGGCGAACTGGTTGGAGGCGATGGTGGCCACCGGGGTGAGGTCCTTGAGCGTATCGAGTGGCATTCTGTTTTTGTACAGATGCGGGTTGATGACGATCTGGCTGTCGGCGCAAAGCAGCAGCGTGTAACCGTCCGGCGCCGCTTTGGCGGTCACCTCAGAGGCGATGTTGCCGTTCGAACCAACGCGGTTTTCCACCACCACCGGCTGGCCCATGGCCTCGGACAAGGCCTGCCCGAGCACGCGCGCGACGATGTCGGGCGCGCCACCGGGCGGGATAGGCACCAGCAGTTTGATCGGGCGCGAAGGGTAGGACTGGGCCAGCGTGCCGGTGGTGAACAACGCCGTGCAAAGAAAAGCGACGGTCGTAGCGGCAGCCCACGCAAAAAAGCCTCTGTTCATGCGGCCTCCTCTGTTGTCTTTCTCTTTGGTCGCCGGTTCCCCCCCTCCCGCAAGGGAGGGGGTGCCTGCTGTGCTTTTCTTTGTGGAACCGGTTTTGCCCTTGCTTAAGTGCTTACTCTTAAGTGCTTACTTTTTTGCGCGCGCCGCTTCGGCGACGCGTTCTTTCCACAAAGCCCATGGGCGCTCGACGGTGTCGTCGTTGGCCTTGCTCGAGCCCACGGCCTCGCCTTCTGTGAGAAAGGTGACACCGCCCAGTTTCATCGCCTCGACCTGGATGCGGGCGTTGACCTCGGCGTAAATGCCGCGGTAGACCGCCTGCTTGATCGAGTTGCCAACGGCAACCGAGCCGTGGCCGCGCATCAGCGCGAAATTGGATTTGCCCAGCACCCTGGCGAGGGCCGCGCCCTGCGTGTTGTTCTGCACCAGCATGTTGGTGTCGGGACCGCTCTCGTCGCGGATTTCGTACACCGGTGTCGAGAAGCCGAGAAAGCCGCTCATGTGGCACACCGGCAGCAACTTGGCCTTGGTGATGCCAAAGGGAATCACCGCAAGCGAATGGCTGTGGATCACCGATTGCACCTCGGGCCGGGTGCGGTAGATTTCGCTGTGTATAAAGCGCTCGAGGTAGGACTTCCTGCCCTGCGCATCGACCGGCTGTCCGTCGGCGACCTTGTATTCAAGGATGTCTGCTGCGGTGACCGTGGCCGGCGCGATGCTGCGTGACAGGAA
>CAMDRY010000386.1 GCA_945906975.1 Bordetella parapertussis
AGTTCAGTTCCGAGGCGGCGTGGAATTCAGGCGAAGCCTGCATGCAGACGCACGGCGGCTATTCCATGGCGCGCGAATACGATATCGAGCGCAAATGGCGCAGCGCCCGGCTGCAGCGTATCGCGCCGGTTTTAACCAATCTCATCCTGGCCTTCATCGGGCACAATGTGCTGGTCATGCCCAAGTCCTATTAAATGATGATGATCAATCATTGGAGACGAATATGAAGCGATTTCGCGCCACGATTGCATTGCTGGCCGCGGTGTTGGTGTTTCCGGTTGCGGGTGACTCCCGCGCGCAGAATTTCCCGGCCAAGCCGATTCGGCTCATCAACCCCAATCCGCCGGGCGGGGCAATCGATATCCAGGCGCGTCTGTACGCGCAGAAACTGCAGGAACTGTGGGGCCAGCCGGTCGTGGTGGAATACAAAACCGGGGGAGGAACGCTGATTGGCATGGACCACACGGTGAAATCCGCGCCGGATGGTTACACCATCGGTATGGCGGTGACGCCGCTGGTGATCTTCCCGGCGCTGCGCACCAGCATGCCCTACGACACCTCGAAGGACCTCGCGGGAGTGACGCTGGCCGCCGTATCGTCGATCATGATCGTGGCAGCACCAACACTGGAGGCGAATACGCTGGCCGAGGTGATCGCCCTTGCCAAGCAGAGGCCGGGAAAGCTGACCTACGGGTCGCCCGGCGCCGGCGGCGCCAATCATCTGGCGTTCGAGCTGCTGAAGCAGTCCACCGGAATCGACATCGTGCATGTCCCCTTCAAGGGCGGCGCGCAGGCTTATCCGGAGGTGATGGCCGGGCGCATCGACCTGCAGGTCGATCCCGTATTCGGGGTGTACCGCTTCGTGAAGGCCGGCAAGATGAAGGGCATAGCCGTCACCAGCGCAAAGCGCGACGCTTCGGCGCCTGAGGTCCCCACCGTCGCGGAAACCTTGCCGGGATTCGAGGTCCTCAGCATCAACGGCATCATCGTGCCGCGCGCGACGCCGCGTGATCTGGTGGCGAGGCTGAATGCGGATTTCAGGCGAGTTCTGCAGATGCCGGATATCGTGAAGCGCTTTACCGAGATGGGACTGGAAATCATCGCTAGCTCGCCCGAGGAGTTCGACGTCTACATCCGCTCGGAAATCGCAAGGTGGACCAAGGTCGCCAAGAATGCCGGGATCAAACTGGAGTAGGGTGATGCTGCGCGCCGATCGACATCGAGGCTGTCGGCTCAACGCCGTTCTAGTCGGTCTCAGCGGGCTGCTTGGTCTGTGCCTGTCGCTTGGCGCCGTGGCGCAAAGCTATCCCGCAAAACCGGTGCGCATCATCGCCGCGGGACCGCTCGGCGGACCGTCGGACATGCCCGCTCGCGGCATCGGGTATTTCCTCGGCCAGCACTTCAACCAGACCTTCGTCATCGAGAACCGGGCGGGTGCCAACGGCATACTGGGGGCCGAGGCGTGCGCCAAAGCGGCGCCGGACGGCTATACCCTGTGCCTTTTCAACGCCACCGTGATTTCGTACAACCCGTTTTGGTACAAAAATCTACCCTACGAACCTCGAGATTTCGTTCCCATAGCGCACCTTGGCGCGACCAAAAATGCCTGGGTGGTGCACTCGTTGGTGCCGGCCACGTCGGCGCGGGAGTTGATGGCCCTGGCGAAAAGCAAACCCGGAGCGGTCACCTGGGGGACGTTCGGCCCCGCGAGCAACTCTCATCTGTTTCTCGAGTGGCTGAAAAGGACGCAGGGCATCGAATTCCTCAACGTGCCTTACAAGACCAACGCTCAGGCGTTGATCGCGCTCACCAGCGGCGAAGTGCAGGTGGGATTCGGCGCCCTCGGCACGGTCGCCGAGCACGCGAGAAGCGGAAAAATAAGGATACTGGCCATGGCGAGCAGCGAGCGCTCTCCTAGCCTGCCCGACACGCCCTCCCTCAAGGAAGCCGGACTCGACTACGAAGCGGGCACCTGGGTGGGAATGTTCGCGCCGCCTGGGACACCGGCATCGATCGCGCTAATGCTGAATATCGAGACCGCCAAGCTGTTCGAGAACCCGCAGTTCGTCGTCAAGTTCCTCGGCGCAGTGGGACTCGAGCCCGGCGCGATGGGCGGCAAACCGCTTGCCCAGTTCGCGCCTTTTCTAACAGCCCAACGCGAGCGGGCGGCGCGGCTGGCGAAACAGCTCGACATCCGGCCGGAATAATCTGAAGGAGTGATCCCATGCAATTCGATCTCGTCGCCGTTGGCGGTGGCTTCGCCGGACTGACCGCCGCTTGCCGTGCCGCCCAGTTGGGGCTCAGGACCGCGGTGTTGGAGAAGGAATCCGCCGAGCGCTATCACTGCAATTCGCGCTACACCTCGGGCGTCTGCAATGTGATGGGACATTACATGCGCGGCGCTCCGGAGGAACTCGAGAGCCTGATCATGAATGGTTCCAGCGGCACGGCAAGCCCCGAGCTTGCGAAGGCGCTCGCCACCAACGCCAGGCGTGCGTTCGAGTGGCTGCGCGCCGAAGGCGCCCGCATGATCGAGCTTGAGCGCAGCGAAGGCCGGGCCGTCGTGCTCGCGCCGCCGCGCCGCTTCGTCGAAGGCCTGGACTGGGAAGGCCGCGGCGGCGACGTGCTGCTGCGCACCTTGGAGGCGAATCTGGTGACGCGCGGCGGTCAACTCCTGCGCGGCACCTGCGCGGAGTCGCTGGTGATGAAAAATGGGAACTGCGTCGGCGTCGAAGCCACACAGGATGGCAAGAGGGTCCGCATCGAGGCGCGCGCGGTGGTGCTCGCCGACGGCGGCTTCGCCGCCAACGCCGATATGGTCGCCCGTCACATCTGCAAGCGGCCGGAGCGGCTGCTGGTGCGGGCGGCGAAGAACGGCCGCGGCGACAGCATCCGTATGGCCGAGTCGGCCGGCGCCGCGACCGGCGGCTACGGCGCCTTCTACGGCCATCTTCACCACGTGGAAGCCTTGAGTAATTCGAAGCTCTGGCCCTACCCGCATTTCGACGCCATCGCGACGGTGAGCCTGCTGGTCGGGCCCGACGGCAAGCGTTTCACCGACGAGGGCCTGGGTGGCGTGTGCATGAGCAATGCGCTGGCGCAGCTTGAAGATCCAATGTCGGCATGGGTCATCTACGACGAAGCGATGTGGAGCGGTGAGCCAGGCAGGAAAGGCCCGGTTGCGGTCAATCCTTACCTCACCTCGGCCGGCGGCTGGATGCACAGCGCGCCGGATATCGACGCGCTTTCCGCCAAGACCGGCCTGCCTGCGCCGGCGCTGGCCACAACCGTGGGCGCGTACAACGAGGCTGTCGAGCACAATCGCGTAGCGGATCTGAAGCCTGCGCGCACCACGGCGAAGTTCCAGCCGCTGCCGCTCAGGAAGTCGCCGTTCCATGCCGTGCCGCTGTGCGCCGGCATTACCGGGACCATGGGCGGCATCGTAATCGACGCGAATGCGCAGGCACTGAGGCCCGACGGCACGCCGATCGCGGGGCTGTACGTGTCCGGCACGCCGCTGGCAGGCCTTGAAGGCGGTCCGCTCGCCGGCTATGTGGGCGGGCTCTCGAAGGGTTTCATCCTGGGACTGATCGCAGGGGAGCGCGCGGCGGCACAGCAGGGCAAGTCACCCTGAGAAATCTGAGCGCCGGCCGCGCAGATTATGCTTAATAAATCAACGGGGCTGCCGATGTTATCCATGAATGGGAGCCGGTCATGGACTTGATAGGCAGCATCAAACACCTCGAGA
>CAMDRY010000387.1 GCA_945906975.1 Bordetella parapertussis
GTGCCGGTGAACTGGAGCACATCGGCGAACCAGTGCATTTCGTCCGGGTGGTTCATGCCGCCGGCGCGCAACGCGCCCTTGTTTAGCGGTGCAAAGCACAGCGCATCGGCGGCGCCGCTCCGGCACAGTGCCACACCCAGGGCGAGACCCTCGAGCATGAACTTGCCGTTCTTGGGCGTGACCTTGCCGCGCTCGAAGTCCGCGGCATCGAGGCCTGGCCAGTTGAGCAGCAGCGGCATGTCCAGGTCACGCCGCGCGCCCGCCGCCGGCGCATCGCCGCCGACAAACGCAAAGGGCTTTGCGCTGAGTTGCACCGCTTCTTGCAGCACACTGCGACTGGTGATGAGCAGGATGTTGGCCTGCTTGGCGGCGCTGCCATCGGCAAGCAGCTTGGCGATGAGTTCGGGGCCGACACCGGCAGGGTCGCCGGCAAACAGGGCAATGGTGGGTTTGCTCATGGTGGGTCCGATAAGGGTTACTGCTTCGTCATTGCGAAGAGCGAAGCGACGAAGCAATCTTGTGGAAGTACGGTGTCATTCGCAAATACGACGAGATTGCTTCACGAAGTTTATTCCCGGAGGGGACTGCGCAATGACACCTGTGTTTTTAGTTCTATCGCACTACTCAATCTTGATATTGGCGTCTTTGATCAGCTTGCCCGAGCGCTCGAAGTCGGCCTTGTTCATTGCGGCGAATTGTTCGGAGGTGAGTGCTCCGGGTTCGCCGCCCAGTCCGGCGAGGCGTTTTTGCACGTCCGGCAGTTGCAACACCTTCATCGTCTCGGCGTAGAGTTTTGCCACGACTTCCCTGGGCGTGCCGGCGGTGACGAACAGGCCGTACCAGGTGCTCATTTCCACGCCCGGCACGCCGGACTCGGCCAGTGTCGGCACATCGGGGATTTCGCCCACGCGCTTGGTGGTCATGGTGGCCAGCACCTTGACCTTGCCGCTCTTGATGAAGCTCATGGCCGAGGAGGTGGTATCGAAGGACAACTGGATTTGTCCACCCACCAGGTCGGTGAGGGCCTGCGCCGAGCCCTTGTAGGGGATGTGCACGATGGGCGCGCCGGTCGCCAGTGCGAAGGCCTGGCAGGCGAGGTGCTGCGTGCTGCCGGTGCCCGAGGACCCACAGGAAAACGTGCCCGGCTTGGCCTTGATCAAGCCGACCAGCTCCTTGATGTTGGACGCGGCGACCTGCGGGCCGGCCACCACCACGTTGGGCACCACCACGATCAGCGCCACCGGGGTCAGGTCCTTGATCGGGTCGAAGCTGAGTTTCATCAGGTGCGGTGCGATGGCCTGCGCGGTGTTGGTGGCAAGTAGCAGCGTGTGGCCGTCGGGCGCCGCCTTGGCGGTGAGCTCTGCGGCGATGGTGTTGGCCGCGCCGGGGCGGTTCTCGACGATGAAGGGCTGGCCGAACACCGTCTGGTATTTCTCGGCCAGCATGCGCGCGATGATATCGGTGCCGCCGCCCGCGGAAGCGCCGACCATGATGCGCGCCGGCTTGGCCGGCCAGGTTTGGGCCTGGGCCTGGGCCAGGGCTTGTGTCGCGCCTATGCCCAGGCCCAGGGTCGCGGCAAGGCAGATTGCAAACGTGGCTAGCGGTGTGCGCAGCATGGTGATTCCTCCGTTGAAGTATTGCGTTGTTCTTTTGGCTATGTTTTTTTTCTGTCGGCGCGAATGAATTCGCTGGCGCGCTCGGCAATGAGGTAGGTGGGTGCGTTGGTATTGCCCGAGGTGATGCGCGGCATGATGGAGGCGTCCACCACGCGCAAGCCGGCGACACCGCGCACGCGCAGGCGGTCATCGACCACGGCCATCGGGTCGCTGCCCATCTTGCAGGTGCCAACCGGATGAAAAATCGTCGTGCCGAGGTCGCCGCAGGCTTTGATCAAATCTTCTTCGCTTTCGACCTGGGCGCCGGGCTTGAATTCCTCGGGGGCGAATTTCTCCAGCGCCTTGGCTTGCATGATGCGTCGTGTGAAGCGCACAGAATCGTTCGCGACCCTGCGGTCCTCCGGGGTGGACAGGTAATTGAGCTTGATTTCGGGGTAGACGGCCGGATCGGGCGAGACGATGCGCACCCAGCCGCGCGAACTCGGACGCAGGTTGGCCACGCTGGGTGTGATCGCCGGAAACGAATGCAGCGGATCGCCGAATTTATCCAGGGACAGCGGTTGCACATGCCATTCGATGTTGGGCGTGGGCTGCGCCGGGTCGCTCTTGGCGAAGGCGCCCAGCTGCGAGGGCGGCATGGTCATTGGCCCGGTCTTGAACAGCAGGTACTCGAGCCCCATCGCCGCCTTGCCGATGAGACTGTTGGCACGCTCGTTGAGCGTGGTGGTGTTGCTGACCTTGTATTGCAGGCGGATTTGCAGGTGGTCGTGCAGGTTTTCGCCCACGCCGGGCAGGTCCAGCTGCGGGGAGATGCCAAATTGCGACAGCAGCGTTGCCGGCCCTATGCCCGAGAGCTGCAGCAGTTGCGGCGAGCTGATGGAGCCGGCGGCGAGGATGGTTTCGCACTTCGCCGCGGCGAAGCAGGTGCCCTGCCGCGGATGCGTGAACTCGATGCCGCTCGCGTGAAGCACGCCGTCGCGCTTTTCGGTGCGTACACGCGTCACCGTCGCCTCGGTCATGACGGTGAGGTTCTGGCGTGAAAGTGCCGGTCGTAAAAAGGCCTTGGTCGCGCTCCAGCGCACGCCGCGGCGCTGGTTCATCTGGAAGTAGGCGCAGCCGTTGTTGTCGCCCTGGTTGAACTCGGCGATGCTCGGGATGCCGCACTCGGCCGCCGCCGCGCGCCAGGCGTCGAGGATTTCCCAGGACACGCGCCGCTCCTCGACGCGCAACTCGCCACCGGCGCCGTGCAGCGCGCTCGCGCCGTGTTCGTAGTCTTCGATCTTGATGAAGTAGGGCAGCACCTCGTCCCAGGACCAGCCGCGGTTGCCCAGCGAAGCCCAGTGGTCGTAGTCCTCGCGCTGGCCGCGCATATAGATCATGGCGTTGATGGAGGAGCAGCCGCCCAGCACACGGCCGCGCGCGTAATGGATGGAGCGTCCGTTCAGTCCGGCGTCGGGCGTCGTCTTGTAGCACCAGTCGGTGCGCGGATTGGCGATGGTGTAGAGGTAGCCCACCGGCACATCGATCCAGAACCAGTCGTCCTGGCCGCCGGCTTCCAGCAGCAGCACGGCGACATCGGGATCGGCGGACAGGCGATTGGCCAGCACGCAGCCCGCCGACCCGGCGCCGACGATGACGTAATCAAACGGGCCGATGCCGGTGTTATCGGGCACGGCGATCCTGTCCGGCCAGCTTGTGCTGGCGTGAATTCAAACGCCGGCCTGCGCCGATGATGACGTGGATGAATGGAACGACGGGATTAACCGGACGAACCAGATGAACCAGATGAACCAGATGAACCACATGGCCTCCTCCAAAGCTTGTGAGCCTATTATGAACGAAGGGGCGGAACTTGCGTCCCGCCCCCTGGCGTTGGTCGTGCATCAGGCGGGGTGCTTTGTTGCGCCGCCCCTTATCGCTTTGAGCTTGGTCTTTGCGGAACTTTGCGCCGCCTATCGACCCCGCGCCTGCAGTGCGGCGATGCGCTGCTCTATCGGCGGATGGCTGGAGAACAAAGCCATGAAGCCGGGCTTGTCGTTGATTCCGGCCATCGCCATTGACTTGGGCAACTCGCCCGGGGTGAGGCCGCCGAGGCGTGACAAGGCGTGGAT
>CAMDRY010000388.1 GCA_945906975.1 Bordetella parapertussis
AGCCATGCACTTGAGCACACGCGTAGTGACTGCAGCCGTACTCGTACGGTTGGCCATGGGCGTCACGGCCGGCGCCTATGCCGCTGATGGTACAAAAGCGGCAAAGGCTGACAAGGCCGGCAGCACGCCGAAAATGGGCTTTTTTGTCAGTAGCACCGGATCGGGCAAAGGCGCCGACCTGGGCGGCCTCGCCGGTGCCGACAAGCTGTGCCAGTCGCTGGCCGCCGCCGCCGGCGCGGGCAGCCGCACCTGGCACGCCT
This sequence comes from Bordetella parapertussis, assembly GCA_945906975.1. The sequence continues at coordinate 261 of CAMDRY010000388.1, forward strand.
ACCTGAGCACCACCGCCAGCGGCAGCGACAAAGCCGTCAACGCACGCGATCGCATCGGCAAAGGTCCCTGGCACAACGCCAAGGGCGAGTTGATTGCCAAGAACGTCGATGAACTACACGACAAGGGCAAGCTCACCAAGCAAACCATCCTCACGGAAAAAGGCGCGGTGCTCAACGGCCGTGGTGACACGCCGAACATGCACGACGTGCTCACCGGCTCGGATTCGCAGGGCCGCGCCTTTACCGGCAGCAATGACACCACCTGCAAGAACTGGACAAGCAGCGGTGCCGGCAGCGCCCAGGTCGGCCACTCGGACCGCATCGGCCTGCGTGAGGACGTCGCCGCCAAATCGTGGAACCACTCGCACCCGTCGCGCGGCTGCAGCCAGGACAACCTGAAGAGCTCGGGCGGCGACGGCAGGGTTTATTGCTTCGCCGCAAAGTAAGGCGTTATCCGCAGCAACCGGTGGCATCACCGGTGAAAAAAAGGGGAGCCGATCGGCTCCCCTTTTTTAATTCCCTCTGCCATTGCGATCATGAAACTCCCTGCCCCTTGACGGGAGAGGGTTGGAGAGAGGGTGAAACATCGCAAGCATGACCCGCTACGAACCAGCTGGCGCCCCCCCTCTCCCTGTCCCTCCCCCGCGAGAGGGGGGATCTGCTGACAACTGCGTCCCGGTTATAGCTTTTTCTCGCTCAAGCCAACCTTGTTGTAGATGGCGTTGATTTCGTCTTTCACATCCTGCGGCGTGTCATCGTTGGCCTTGGCGTGGGCCCAGCCGATTTTTGCGCGCGCGTACTGGCCCATGATTTCATCCTGCCCCGAGGTACCGCCGCTGATGCCATAGGCGCCCACCAGCGTATCGCCCTTGAAAATCGGCGCGCAGCCGCCCGACACCACCACGCGCCCGCCGGTGAAGATGGACGCGTTCATCAGCATTTGCGGGTTGCGTTCCTTGAACCACTGCTGGATGGTGAGGCCGTCGGGAAAGCGCGGGCTCATCGAACGGAATGCCGCAACGGTAAAGGCCTTGCCCCAGGATATCTCCGGTGTGATGAAGCCCGCCTCGTCCATGCGTTCGAGCGCCAGCAGGTGGCCCTCGGCGTTGACCACGGCCATCGCGACGGGCACACCCATCTCCCCGGCTTTTTCCGTCACCGCCTTGAAGAAGCGCCTGCACTCGACGATTTTAAGTTTTGCCATGTTTCAATTCCTTGCTGGTGTAGGATTGCGTGGCATTGTGAATGGGGAACGGGAAATAGGGAATAGGTAATTTCACCTCTGGAGAACACATGAAAAAAAGCATCGCCCTGTCGTTTGCCGTTGGTCTTGCCTCCCTGTTCGCGCTGGCTGCCAGCGCGAGCGCCCAGGCCCAATCCTGGCCGTCCAAGCCGCTGCGTATCGTCGTCGGTTTCCCGCCCGGCGCCTCGGCGGATGTGGCGGCGCGCCTCGTCGCCGCAAAAATGAGCGAGTCGCTAGGCCAGAGCGTGCTCATCGAAAACAAACCGGGCGCCGGCAGCAACATCGCCACCGAATCGGTGGTGCGCGCACCGGCCGACGGCTACACGCTATTCCTTGGCACCATCGCCAACACCATCAACGCCAGCCTCAGCAAAAACCTGCCCTTCGACTTCGGCCGCGACCTCGCGCCGGTGGCCTCGCTCGCCTCGCTGCCCAACCTGCTGGTGGTGACCCCGTCGCTGGGCGTCTCGACGGTGCAGGAACTCGTCGCCGCAGCCAAGCGCAAGCCAGGTGAGATTCTCTACGGCTCATCGGGCAACGGCACCGGGCCGCATTTGTCCGGCGAACTGTTCAACCTGATGGCCGGCGTCAAGCTCACGCACGTGCCCTACAAGGGCAGCCCGCAGGCCATGACCGACTTGCTCGGCGGCCGCGTGCAGGCAATGTTCGCTCCGGCCTCGACGGCGCTGCCGCACATCAAGGCGGGCACGCTCAAGGTGCTGGCCGTATCAAGCGCCAAGCGCACCGGCGCGTCGCCCGAACTGCCGACCATCGCCGAGTCGGGTCTGCCCGGCTTCGAGACCGCAGTCTGGTTCGGCCTGCTCGCGCCGGCCGGTACGCCGCGCGACATCATCGAACGGCTCAACCGCGAAGCCAACCGCGCCCTCGCCGACCCGGCGGTCAAAACGCAGTTCGCCGCGCAAGGCATAGACGGCATGGGCGGCACGGCCGAGCAGTTCGCCGCCTACATCAAGGACGAGACCGCCAAGTGGGCGCGCGTGGTGCAGGCCTCGGGCGCAAAAATAGACTGAGGCGCGCACGGGAAGCACAACGCAAGCTTGGGCTTCATCGCTGCGGCACCAGCTTGATCTCGATTTTGCAACCCACAGCCTTTGCATATTTCTTGAGCGAGGTCAGTGAAGGCGCATGTTTGCCCGCCGACTCAAGGCGTGAAACAGTGCTTTTTGTCGTGCCCATGCGCGACGCCACCGCCGCTTGCGTAAGACCAGCCCTGGAACGTGCGGCCAGCATCTCGTTCGCAACGGCATACTCAACCGCCAGATCCTGATACGCAGCTTCAAAGCCACGGCGCTTTTTCGCTTTTTTGAGAAATGCCTCGTGGTCGTGGGGTACGGGTTGGTACTTGATTTCAGCCATGGAATATCTCCTTCATGCGCTTCCGGGCCAGCCGCCACTCTCGGTCAGGGGTCTGTTGTGATTTCTTGACAAACGCGTGCAGAACCACCGCACGGCGACCCGCAAGAAAACAATAAAACGCCCTCCCGATGCCTGACCTGCCCCTGGGTCTGAGTTCGAACAGTCCTTCACCAAAGGTTCGCGAATGCGGAAGTCTCACATTCGGACCATGCTCCATGAGGAGCTCCAAGATGCGCGCGTAGTCCGCGAGCATGTCCGTAGGCCAGGACTCGATTTCAGCGAGCACTTTCGGATGAAAGTATTCGATCGAATAAGGCATAAGCACGATGTTCTCATAATTAGGAACCTCCATCAATCCCCCTATGGAGCGCAATATGCATCATTTGACACTTTTTCATTGCCAACCGAGCTACATCGGAGCAATGCGCACCGATGCACTAAAGTCGGTGAATGTCCGCCAAAGACCGGCATTCAGCCGCAGGCACTGCGCGGCCCCAAGCGGGGCAAACAGGCTGGAGACGCCCGTCTGGTGAGGCTTTTCAGTCGGTGGTGCCGGTCAGGCCGGGCTTGTGGCCTCGTCGCGGTACCACAGACTGCTCATCGCACCGAACTCGATGATGTCGGGTTTCTTTTTCGTCGCCAGGAATTTTTGCATGATCTTGTAGATGTCGAGGTCGAACACCGGCGCAGCGCGCAGCTCGAGTTTTTCGTAAATCTCGGCCTCGTTGCGCGCGGTGCCAAAAAAGCACCAGCGGTCGAAAATGTGCACCTCGCTTTTGTCGCCGCGCTTTTCGCGCACGCCAATAGCACCCTGCCACGGCCATTGCACCAGGCGCAG
>CAMDRY010000389.1 GCA_945906975.1 Bordetella parapertussis
GTGCCCGTCGGTGTTGCGCTCATGCCGCCCCTATTCCGTCATTGCGAGGAGCGCAGCGATGCCCCGAAGGTAATCCCCGGAGGGGACGAAGCAATCTTGTCGCGCTTGTGACGCCGGTGCCGATGCGACAAGATTGCTTCGCTGCGCTCAAAATGGCAGCAATGACGGCGATGATAGCAATGGTGGCAATGGCAGCAATGACTGCGATGACAACAAGGGCGGCAATAGCGGCAATAGCAGCAATAGCAGTAATAGCAGTAATAGCAGTAATAGCAGTAATAGCAGAACTCATTTTCTTTTCTTTGCCCTGGGATGCGCTGCGTCGTAGAGCCGCGCCGTAAGGCGTCGGCGTGACGGTCCCGGTCCCGCGCACGCTCAGGGCGCCCCTATTCCGTCATTGCGAGGAGCGCAGCGACGAAGCAATCTCGTCGCACTTGTGACGCCGGTGCCGATGCGACGAGATTGCTTCGCTGCGCTCGCAATGACAGCGGCAGTACGGGATCGTTTCGCTGCGCTCGCAATGACATCGATGAGTGCAATGACATCGGTGACTGCGATGACAACAATGGTGGCAATGGTAGCAATAGCAGCAGTAGCAGAACTCATTTTCTTTTCTTTGCTCTGGGATGGGCCGCGTCGTAGGCTTTGGCCAGGTGCTGAAAATCCAAATGCGTATACACCTGCGTCGTCGAGATACTCGCGTGCCCGAGCATCTCCTGGACCGCGCGCAGGTCGCCCGATGACTGCAGCACATGCGTGGCGAAGGAATGGCGCAGCATGTGCGGGTGCACGTGCACCGGCAGCCCGGCGCGCTGCGCCCATGCGGCGAGACGCTGCCCGACCACACCCGGGTTGATGCGCTGGCCGCGCGCGCCGACAAACAGCGCCGCCTCCTCCGGCCGCGCCAGCTCGACGCGCACCGCCAGCCACGCGGCGATGGCGGCGCGGGCTTTGGCACCCACAGGAACCGTGCGCGTCTTCGAGCCCTTGCCCGTCACCGTGACCTCGTCTTCATGCAGCATGCGCTTGCCCTCGGCGGCGTCTATGCCCACCAGCTCGGCCAGACGCAAGCCGGACGAGTAGAACAACTCGAACATCGCCTTGTCGCGAAGCTCGCCGACACCCTGCGGCTTCGCCTCCAGCAGTTGCGCGGCAAAATCGGGGGACAGGACATTGGGTAATGCCTTGGGGCTCTTGGGTGCGCGCAAGCCGGTGCACGGATTGGCGCCAAGGCCGTGGTGCCGCACCAGCCAGTTGAAAAAACTGCGCCAGGCCGAGAGCATGCGCGCGATGCTGCGGCCGGACATGCCAGCGGCGCGCAGTTGCGCCACGGCGCGGCGGATGTGCTGCGACTGCAGCTGGGCGAGGTCAATGTCGGGGTTGATGCTGAGCAGCCGGCGCACGCTGTGCTCGTAACTCACCACCGTGGTCGGGCTGAGGCGACGCTGGTGGGCGATCTGCTCGACAAACCCCTCGAGCAGCACAAGGCGCGCGTCCTCGCTCACTTCGCGGCAGGCGGCGCGATGCGCGAAAGCCCCGTCGTCATTTTCAGTTCAGCAGCCGGCCGGCTTAAACAAAACGCGACAGCGCGGCACTCGCAAGCTCGCCCAGGCGCTTGAGGTACATACGGCCCATGTCGTGATGAAAGCGGTCCGGATCCTCGCTCGCCAGCACCAGCACGCCAAAGCATTCGCCATCGGCAAGCGCAATGAGCGAGGTCGAGCGGATATGGGTGGCGGCGTCGCCGAACCAGGACAGCACCTCATCGTTGTAGCCCGGACCGCAATAGGGCAGCTCCAGGGCGGCGACAAAGGCCTTGAGTTCATCCCCGGCAGCGCCATGTTCCGGGCCCTCGCCCTGTCCGCGCCAAAAGCGCAGCGTCACATGCGGCACGGCGAAATCCTCGCGCAGGTTGTAGTTGAGCGCGCCAAGTTGCGAGGGCAGGCCGGAGGCCGCCAGCATGGCAAGGCACAGGCGGTGCATTTTCTCGCCTATGTCCATGTTCTCTTCGCCAAACTGAATGAGCTCGGCGAGCTTGGATTCGATCACCTTGTTCTTGTCGCGCAGCGAAAGCAGCTGCCGGTCGGACAGGGCGATGGCGTGGCCGCCGTGCGGATGCGGAATCGAGATAGCCGACAGCATATCGGCGTGATCCTCAAAAAATTCCGGATTGTCTTTCAGGTATTGCGCGACATCATCGGCATTCATGCGTGGTCTTTCCCCTGTCTGCGTTAAAGCGTTATAAAGCGCGCGCCCGGCGGGTGCTCAGCCGCCGGTGTCAAATTCACCCTCGAACACGGTCACTGCCGGACCCGTCATGAACACCGCGCTATGCGCATTGTCCGCGCCATCCCAGCGTATCGTCAATTCACCGCCACGCGTCTGCACGCGCACCGGCGAATCGAGCAGGCCGCGGCGTATGCCGGCCACCACCGCGGCGCAGGCGCCGGTGCCACAGGCGAGCGTCTCGCCGGCACCGCGCTCGAACACACGCAGACGGATACGCCCGCGGTCGAGCACCTGCATATAGCCGACGTTCACGCGCTGGGCAAAGCGTGCGTGACGCTCGATCAGCGGGCCTTCGGTCAGCACCGGCGCGGTATCGACATCGTCCACCACCTGCACCGCGTGCGGGTTGCCCATAGACAGGGCGCTGATCTGCACGGTGCGCCGGTCCACGTCCAGCGCGTGCACGATCGCGGCGACATCGGCGCTGAACGGAATGCGCGCCGGCTCGAATATGGGCGCGCCCATGTCGACCGTGACCTGGCCGTCGGACTCAAGACGCGGTGTGATCAGCCCGGAGAGCGTCTTGACGCGAATCTCGTCCTTGTCGGTAAGGCCGTGGTCACGCACAAAGCGCGCGAAACAGCGCGCGCCGTTGCCGCATTGCTCGACTTCGCCGCCATCGGCATTCCAGATGCGGTAGCGAAAATCGGCGCCCAGCGCGGACCCGGCCGGGTCGGGCTTTTCCACCAGCAGTATCTGGTCGCAGCCAATGCCAAAATGCCGGTCGGCCATTTTTTGCGCCAATGCCGGCGTCAGCGGCACCGACTGTGTCACGCCGTCGAGCACGACAAAGTCGTTGCCCACGCCCTGCATCTTGGTAAACTTTAGTTTCATGTCTGCGGTGCCACGGTTGTAGGGGCGGTCGGGGCGGTCGGCGGCGTCAGGCTATCCAGCCCCAGTTTTTTGTAATCGCGAAAAATGCAGCGGTCCATCACCACCTGCATGCCGGCGGCATGCGCTTTTTGCGCCGCCTCTTCGTTGATGCAGCCCTCCTGCATCCAGATTTTTTTCAGGCCCAGCCGTATGCACGCATCGACCACGGGCATGACCTCGGCGCCGTTGCGAAACACGTTCACCAGGTCGACGTGCAAGCTCGCCGGCAGATCTGCCAGCGTCGCATAGGCTTTTTCGCCCAGGCCTTCGCTGATGCCCGGGCGCACCGGGATGATGCGAAACCCGCGCGACTGCATGGCGCGCGCAATACCGTGGCTGGGGCGCTGCGGTTTGGGTGAAAAGCCGACCACCGCGATAGTCTTCACGCCATCGAGCATGGCACGCAGGGTACTGGCATCAAAACTGGAAAATGACATGCCGCTATTGTAGAACGCGCGCCATCCTGTGCGCGAGCACTTGTCATGGCGCGAGCACTTGTCACGGCGCGAGCACGCATCGCGGCGCGTGCGGCCCATGCCGGTGCGATCAGT
>CAMDRY010000390.1 GCA_945906975.1 Bordetella parapertussis
AGAAAAGCCGGTGCGCATCATCGTCCCCACCGGCCCGGGCGGCGGGGCCGACATTCAGGCGCGCGTACTCGCGGAGACTTTTCGTGCGGCGACGAAGCAGCCGTTTCTGATAGACAACCGTCCGGGCGCCGGGACGCTGATCGGAACGCAGATGACGGTGCATGCGCCCCTCCCCCGACGGCTACACGGCGCTCGAACTCAAGCTACCGTAGCTGCAGTAGTTTTAGACTGCGCGGATGCCGCCATCGAATATCACGAGCGGCTTGGCGGACTCCTGCGCAACTATTGGGCTGAGCGTTTGACGTGGCGCCGCGAGCATTGCGCCCACTCGTTTCTGCGGTGTTGGTGCGTGGCGCGCGCGCAGAAATTCCGCGGTTTTTTCACGCAGCCGAGATCGCGGCTGCGAAGATGCTGTTGTTTTTCCGGGAATTGGTGGCGATGGGTTTTTGACTATAAGAGGTCAGTCTGGGATCGGCGGGAACAGCCCAGTGCGTCGAGTTCGCGTTTGGCACCCATCACCACGCCGTCGTGGATCATGATCTAGTCGGGGTCGGGGGAGACTACATCACCCGGCTTCACACTGCTGCGCCCGCTTTTGGCGGCCAGAATTTTTTCTACTGCGGTCATGCCCATGAATGATTCCTTCAACGCCCGGGTTGGCTTGACCAGACAGCAAGGAGGCAAGACAGCGGGGCTGGATCAGACCAGAATTATGCTATCGCCCCAATTTCATTTGCTGCAGAACGGCGCGTCCAAGCAGGCCATAGGGGTTTCCGAGTGTTTCCCGGATTTCGTAGTGATTATATCCTTCGCCGACCAGCAACTCGACCGGCTTGCCTGCGTTCTTCACGGCTTCGGCAAAAGTCTTCGCGTGTCGCTGGAACTCGGGTGTCTCGAGGGTGCCGTAGGCCAATACCAATGGCGCATTGATCGCGTCGATGTGCCGTATCGGACTCAGTGACTCGATCATTGCGTCATCGAATTTGACGTAAGAACTGCGTGCTGAGAGCCGGACCGGCTGCAGATCGTACATGCCGCTGCAGCACAAACCGCCTTTCAGGATATCGGGCGGCAGGCCGAAATCCCGTTTCCAATCGGTAGTCAGCGCCACTGCAGCAAGATGACCGCCTGACGAATGTCCGGAGAGGTAGAGGCGGTCAGGATCGCCGCCGAAGCTTGCTGCATTGTTGTAAACCCATGCGATGGACCGGCGCACCTGATCGGCCATCGCTCTAAGGCTGTCCGGAGCATCTTGAACAAAAACGAAATCGGGTACGACAAAATGCGCCCCGGCGTTGACGAAAAGCTCGGCTGCGAAGCCACAGCCTTTGGCAAAACCCTGACGCCAGGCGCCGCCGTGGATATAGATATTGACCGGCGCTTTGAGCTGGCTGGTCGGGTATATATCCAGTTTTTCGATTTCCGTCGGACCATAGGCAAGGCGCTTTAGCGCGCCGACCCTGGCGCGTACCGCGTCACTGTTGACCGACATGCGGTGCCGGACATGATCCGAGTGCGGCGCGTAGGTTCTCTGGTTGTAGGCGGCGTCGAGTTCCGCCTGATCGTAATCGAGGAATACGCGCGGCCCTTTGGCGGCGGACGGTACTGAAGCCGGTTTATCGTTCTGCATGGGGGTTATTCGGCGGCTGCGCCGCTTTCCTTTACTACTTTTCTGTAGATGACGAGTTCTCTGGTGATGAGATCCGCGAGTTCCTTCTGTGTGCTGGTCACCGGTTCCAACGATTGTGTGATCAGTTTGGTTTGCATGTCAGGGAACTGTACGGTCTTCACCAGCAAATCGCTCAGGAGCTGGACAATCGCTGGCGGCGTGCCACCCGGGGCGGCGAGTCCCAGCCACAGTGTGAATTCGTAGCCGGGCACGCCGGACTCGGCCACCGTAGGCACATCGGGGAACGCCGGAACGCGTTTGGCACTGGTCACGGCAATCGCACGGCCCCGCTTGTTATGGATGAACTGTGTCGACGTGATGGTCGTCGAAAAAGTCATAGAGATATGGCCGCCGAGCAGATCGTTCAGCGCAAGGTTTCCTGCTTTGTAGGGAACGTGTACGAGTTTGATGCCAGTCATCGAATTCAGCATCGCGCCTGCGAGATGCCCCGGAGTGCCGACGCCGCCGGAACCGAATTCGATCTGTCCTGAACGCGATTTTGCGAGTGCCACGAGCTCTTTGACCGTTCTGACAGGAACGGTTGGATGGATGAGGATGACGTACGGTGTCACGCCGATCAGACCGATCGGCGCAAAGTCCTTTACCGGATCGTAGGGCAACGGACGCAATGCCGGTGCAATTGCGTGCGTCGTGGAAGTGGCAACGGTCAGCGTATAGCCATCCGCCGCCGACTTGGCGACGGCTTCGGTACCGATGACCCCGCCAGCACCGGGTCGATTTTCCACGATGATTTGCTGGCCGAGCAGTTCAGAAAATTTGGGGGAGATAATGCGGGCAATTACGTCGTTGCTGCCCCCAGCGGCGAAGGGTGAAACGAGCCGCACCGGACGGATGGGGTAAGACTGAGAAAAAGCCGCGTGCGGCATGGCGCCCGCGCCGGCAAACATCAACCCGATAACTGAGAAATGCCGGACCAATAATCGACGAAGCATATGCTGGCTCCTGGTTTGGCCTGCACCTGGAACGCCAGCTTTGAGGCGCAGTATCAGGTGTAGATTTACTGTTCCAGTATTGCGAACGGAGATACATTAGCATCGTATTTTTCGCGGTGCAACATATTTGTCGCAGTCTTGGGCGGTGGCGTGGGCGGTTGGCGAGTGCTACATTCCGGGCCTGAAAAAGAGGGGCTTAGTGGCGGCAATCAGAAAAAAAACCGTTAGTGTCAGTGCCCGGCAGGGAACTGGAGTACGCGTCGAGACGAAGGATGCCACCCGGTCAGCCGGTCTGCGCCGGGGCCTCCAGATTCTATGCCTATTTTCGGAAGCGCGGCCGGAGTGGGGGGTCAGCGAGATTGCGCGTGAAATGAACGTTCACAAAAGCCGCATTCACCGCTCTCTCAAGACGCTCGAAGACATGGGGTTTTTGCGCAAGACCCCTGACACCCGTCGTTACCTGATGGGATTCAAGACCTTCGAGATCGGCTCACTGGCCGGCCGGCTTACCAACCGTATGGCATGGGCAAGACATGATCTGCGGCAGCTTGCGAGCAAGCTGAAGGCTACAGTATCGCTGCGCCTCGTGGTCGATGATGACCTCCTTGTCGTGGATATGATCGAAAGCCTTGATCATCTTCCCGCGCATATGCCGCAGGGTGCGCGCGTGCCGCTCAACTACGGCGCAGGCGGTCAGATACTGGCTGGGTTCCTGACGGATGACGCCATACGCGCATTGATCCGCAAGCACGGTCTGCCCCGTTACACCGCGAAATCGCTTACCCGGGAGTCTGATTTTCTCAGCGCCGTACGCCGCGTGCGGCGTGAGGGCTATGCGGTGAGCGATGGCGAAACCATTCCCGGCTCTTTCAGTGTGGCGGCACCGATAGTTGCGCCCGAAGGAAAGCTGGCGGCGGTCCTGGTTGTGTCGCGGCCGCTCGACGGCCTTTCCCGTTCGGCGATCAAGGCGTTTGCGGCGTCGACGGTCGAGGCCGCGCACCAGCTCTCCCAGCGCGCTATTGAAGCGGCTTGAGCCGCGGCCCCGGCTTACTCAATCGCGGCGGCTTCCCGTACGCTGTT